>CAUWFY010000035.1:0-11337 GCA_963558115.1 uncultured Clostridia bacterium | reverse complement strand
GATTACTTCTTATAAATTCATCTGAATGTATATCTTTATAGTATTCTAATTTTATTGGATATGAAATCCCTACCTCCTTTAGTGTTTCTTTTTCAATAAATTTTCCTCCAAAAAATGTTTTCATATTTCCTCCTTTTTTCTTCAGCACCTCTTCATGATACTACTGAAATCAATGTTTTTCAAGGATTTTTCATCGCATTATTTTACACAATTTTCTATATTTTGCTATTTTACTTCCTTTTGTTTACTTTGTTTTTGTTCTTTTACCTTTTTTGACTTCAATTTCATTAAATTATTTTAATTTTTCTACATTTTTCGATGGATTTTTTACATTTATTTTTTTATAATTAAAATATAAAATAAAATTTATTATATTAAATTTTACTTTTTAGTTCCTTTTTTAATTTAAAAATAGTAGTAATTTTTTCTTTTTCTATTACTACTATTTCTATTTAACTTATTTTATCAATCTTCTTTATTTTGTTTTAATCTTAAATATCCTAATTCTTCCCAACTATTATATGCTAAATTTAATCTAAATAATAATTTAGGTTTTGGCCCTGCCCTATTTTTATCCACTATGCATGAATAATATCTTACATCTGGATCTTCATATCTTTTTAAATCATAAAATTCTGTATCTACTTCTTTTAATGAATATTCATAATTTTGATAAGTATCTCTATTTATTTGTTTTATTAAACATAAGGTATCTAAAACTTCTTTTACAGTTCTACTTACTGCTAAATCATTTATGTCTAGATTAATTGGCAATGTTGAAGTTTCTGATAATTGTAAAGAAGAACATATAAATATTCCAAAGTTTTGAGCTATATTTGATAATATTGTTGCTGTTCTTTTTATCTCTTCTCCATTTCCAATATTTGCTGTATCTGTTTTTAATGTATCATAAAATACATATTCTATTTTTTCTTTATAATAGTAATTCATTATTACTTTTTTTAGCTCATCATTTGTATGGTCTGTTATGTTTATAAAATATATTGAGTTGCTTATTTGTTTATTTACCCAATCTGTTGCTTCTATTGTTTTATTAAATTCAGTAGATATTTTTGATAATCTTTCTATAAATTCTCTATGTGTCTCTTTTTCTTCTTTTAAGATAAAACCATCTTCATCTAAATTTACACCTTCTACCTTATCTGGTCTAAATTTGAAATCTAATATTTCATTTTCTGACTTATGTAATTTTTGTCCATGTAATTTTTGTAATTCAGGAGTATTTAAAATTGTAGTTATAAGGCATAGTCTCATTTTTTCTTCAGACATTTCATTTGATATCATTAATACCTTTTTTTTATTAACAAATGCTGTATAAGCTGCAATATTTATTGCAAACCTGCTTTTTCCAGAGTTTGATGGCATTGCATATGCCATTGTTTCTCCCTTTCTTATTCCTTTAAATACTTCTGTTAAGATTGGAAAAGGTAAATCAAGACCGTTTGTTAAATTGTTATTTCCTTCTTCTAAAAAGTCTGTTAAATCTTTATTTAAAATTGATTGTTTAAATTTTTCTGTTACTGTTACTTGATTTACTGCACTTTCAATTTCTTCTACTGACATTTGATCATATAATTTGTAATCTATAATATCTACTATTTTTTGTTGTATACTTTTAATTGGATTTCCTATATAACTTTTTCTTAAAACAAATAACTTCATCAATTCTACATAGATTTTTTCCATATCATATTCTTTATCTTCAACATACTTCTTTAAGTCATACTTTAATTGGTATACTTCTTCTGAGTCTCTAGAAAAGTTAAATCCCTGTTTTGCTATTTCTGGTGTGTAACTTCCTCCTTCTGTAAAAAGCACACTTTTATATATATTTAATATTTTATCATCTTCGAAAAAACATTCTTCAAATAAAAAATAATATCTTGATATAGATTTAGGATTTGTTAATAAAAGCCCCATAAATACATATTCTAGCTCTAGGTTACTTAATTTCTTCGGAAATATTCTACCATCATTTTCATTTTCTTCT
The DNA here is from genome assembly GCA_963558115.1 of uncultured Clostridia bacterium. GTDB lineage: Bacteria > Bacillota > Clostridia > TANB77 > CAG-508 > CAG-269. The sequence goes on along the minus strand of CAUWFY010000035.1, from coordinate 9,326 downwards.
ATTTTTTTATTAATGTTATTTCTATATCCAATTATTTTAAATTTATTTTCACCTAATTCTCTTACTCTATCTATTGCATCTTTAAATCTCTCTTTTTGTATAAGTTCTTTTATCTCATCTATTTGTTTTTTGTTTCTGCTAGTTGCTGGTATTTTTCTTATTAATTCATATAATTTATCTACATTATCTCTTTCCATATAAAACCATTCCTTTCTTGCTTTAATTCAAGTAACATATACTAATGGAAAATTTTTGATTTCTTTCAAATGAAAATTCTTCTTAATACATATATTATTTTAAATATAACATAAAAATTATTTCTCTACAAGTTTATTTCAATAAAATATCTGCTTCTTTAAATCCTCAAATTTTATATCTTTACTAAATAATTTATTCAGTATATAATACTGAAAGAAAGAAGGTTCTTTATGAATAATAAAAATATACAATTAGCTAAAGAATTATTAAAAAAACACTTTGGCTATGAAAATTTTAGACAGGGTCAAGAAGATATTATCTCTCATATTCTAAATATGGAAGATTGTTTAGGAATAATGCCAACAGGTGCTGGTAAGTCAATATGTTATCAAATACCGGCAATGATTTTTGACGGTGTTACAATCGTTGTTTCACCTCTTATTTCTTTAATGAAAGACCAAGTAGATAACTTAAATCAAGTTGGAATTCCTGCAACTTTTATTAATAGTACATTAAGCACTTTTGATTATGCTCAAACTATTAATAATATATTAAATAATGTTTATAAAATTATTTATATTGCTCCAGAGCGATTGGCTACTGATAGTTTTTTAAATTTATTAAAACAATTAAATATATCTATGTTTGCTATTGATGAAGCTCATTGTGTTTCTAGATGGGGACATGATTTTAGACCTAGTTATACAGAAATTGCAAATATAATTTTGAATTTAAATACAAAGCCTGTAGTTACTGCTTTTACTGCTACTGCAACAGAAATTGTAAAAGAAGATATTATGAATCTTCTTCATTTACAAAATCCTTTTACTTTGACTACTGGATTTGATAGACCTAATTTATATTTTTCTGTGGAAACTCCTATAAATAGAAAACAATTTATATTTGATTATGTTAAAAATAATCAAGATAAATCTGGTATTATTTATTGTTTAACAAGAAAAACTGTTGATTCAATTTATGATGATTTATTAGAATTTGGTATAGCTGTTAGTAAATATCATGCTGGTATGTCAGAAAAGCAAAGAACAAGTAATCAAAATGATTTTGTATATGATAAAACCTGTGTAATGATTGCTACTAATGCTTTTGGTATGGGAATTGATAAATCTAATATCAGATATGTACTTCATTACAATATGCCTCGTGATTTAGAAAGTTATTATCAAGAAGCTGGTCGTAGTGGTAGAGATGGAGATAATGCAAATTGCATTTTACTGTTTAATCGTTCTGACATTGTTACAAACAAACTCTTAATTGAACAAGGTAATCCTAACCAAAATCATTCTAATGAATATGAAAAATTAAATGATATGGTTGATTATTGTAATACTGATAAATGTCTTAGAAAATATTTCTTAGAATATTTTGGTGAATCTCCTGATTTTACTGAGTGTGATAATTGCGGAAATTGTAATTCAGAAATCGAAGTTACTGATATATCTACTGATAGTAAAAAGATATTGTCTTGTATAATAAGAATGAATGAAAGATTTGGAATGGGATTAGTTACCGAGGTTCTAAAAGGTTCAAATTCTGCTAAAATAAGGTCATTAGGCTTTGATAGTTTATCTACTTATGGAATTATGAAAGATTATTCTAAGGATACTATTAAAAATATTATTTCCTTTTTGATTTCTGAAGGTTATATAATTTCTACTGGTGATAAATATCCGATTTTATCATTGTCTGCTTCTGCCAATGATATATTGTTTAAAAATAAATCTGTATTTATAAAAAAGAAAATAGAAAAAATATCTACTTCTAATAAGCATAATAAGTCAAAAAATAGCAATGACACTTCTAATATCGAGGATTTACAATATGATGAGAATTTATTTAGTTTATTAAAGACTGTTCGTATGTCAATAGCAAAAGAATTACATATTCCTCCATTTATTGTCTGTGCTGATATTTCCTTGAAACAGATGTCCACATTTTTTCCTTTAACTGTGGAAAGTTTGTTAAAAATTCATGGCATTGGAGCACATAAAGTTGAACAGTATGGAGAAGTATTCTTAAATGCTATTTCTAATTATGTAATAGAAAATAATATTGATGTTTCTTCAAATTCAATTGTAACTAACATAAATTCTGATACTTCTGTTGTTAATCATAACTCTCTTACTTCTATTCTGAAAGAAAAAAAAGAGGAGACTCATATTGTTACATATAATTTATATGCTAGTGGAAAATCAATTGATGAAATTGCAAATATTCGTGAACTTACTAAAACAACTATTGAAAATCATCTTCTAAAATGCTATGAAAATGGCCTTGATATTGATTTAACTAAATATATTAATACTCAATATGAAAATGATATAATTTCTGCAATAACTAAATTGGGTTGTGAGAAGTTAAAACCTTTGAAAGAGATATTGCCTGAGGAAGTAAGTTATTTTGATATTAAATATTATGTTTTAAAATTTTCTAAAAACTCAAAAGTTTAAATAAGATAAAAAGTTGTAGTTTTAAATTTCATATTTAAACTACAACTTTTTTAATATATTTTAATTTACTTTATTTCATCTTTTCTAAATTTAATTATATTTTCAACTTCCATTTTACCTGCTCTTGTTATTAGATTATATCCATATTTTTCTTTTAATTTGTCTATTGCTGTATCTAATTTTTCTTGCTTTTCTTGTTTTTCGTCCTTTACATTATCAAATAATGATATTTGTTGTTTTTCTTTTTCCTCTAATCCATCTACTCTTATTCCTATTAGTCTTATAGCTTGACCTCTAATATACATTTGCTCTAATAATTCTTTAGCTTGTATGTAGATTTCTTTTGTACTTGAAGTTTCTTTTATTAGCTTTTTTTGATGTGATGTATCTATAAATTTATTTGTTCTTAATTGTACATTTACTACATTTGCTAACATTTTTTGCCTTCTTAGTCTAAATGTCACCTGTTCTGTTAATGCTAGTAAAATTTCTTCTAATTTTTCTATACTCGATATGTCTTGTGGTAAGGTTACCGAGTTTCCTATACATTTTGGTTTTTCTTTTATATAGTTTACAGGTGTATTATCTATTCCATTTGCATATTCCCAAATCATTATTCCGTGTTTCCCAAGTTTTTTAGCTAAAATTTCTTTATTAGTTTTAGCTAAATCTCCTATGGTTTTTATTTGCATATTATATAATTTAGGTGTTGTTTTTCGGCCTAGCATAAATAATTCTGATACAGGTAATCCCCACATTTTCTTCTCTATTTCATTTTCATATAAAGTGTGAATTCTGTCTGGTTTTTGAAAATCTGATGCCATTTTTGCTAATAACTTGTTATGCGCTACTCCTATGTTTACTGTAAATCCTAATTTTTCTCTTACTCTTCTGTTTATTTCTTTTGCTTTATTTAATAATGTGTCATTCATTAAATATTGTGTCATATCTAAAAAGCATTCATCTATGCTAAATCTTTCTATTTTGTCTGTATATTCTAATAATAATTTATATAGTTTGTTTGAATATTCTCTATATACTTTAAAGTTTGATGGAAATACTTTTATTTCAGGACATTTAATTCTTGCTTGATATATTGTGTCTGCTGTTTTTATTCCAAACTCTTTAGCCTTCATACTTTTGGCTAATACAATTCCAGATCTTTTGCTTTCGTCTCCTCCTATTATTGCTGGTATTTCTCTTATATCTATTTTACTTCCTTGTTTTAGCATATCAACTGCTGTCCAACTTAAAAATGCATTATTTACATCTACATGTAATATTTGTCGTTCCATAATATCACCGTGTTAATTATAGAATGTTTGTTTGTATTTGTCAATGCTTATTCTGCTATTTTTCTTTTTTGTACTTTATATGTTATTTTACTTATAAGATTAGCAGGTGCTAACTTTGCTCCTATTTTGGCTAATTTTATATCTATTCCCGGCACTATATAAAATTTTCCTTTTTCTACTTTGTTTATTGCATATTTGGCTACGTCCATACTATTTGCTTCTCTTAAATGAAATTTTACATTTGCTACTTTGTTAAAATTTGTTTCTACTGGTCCTGGACATAATATGCTTATTTTTACATTTGAGTTTTCTTTTTTTAATTCTTCTCTTATTGATTCTGATAATCGTACAACATAGCTTTTTGTAGCATAATATGTTGCCATTAGTGGTCCTGGCATGAAACCTGCTATCGAAGCAACATTTAGGATTTTTCCTTTGTTTTTTTCTTTCATATCTTTTAAGTATAGTTTAGTTAAAATATGATATGCTATTATATTTGTTTTAATCATATTTATATCTTTTTCTAATGATGTTTTTGTAAAATTTCCACAATCTCCAAATCCTGCATTGTTTATTAGTAAATCCACATTTCGTACTTTATTGTGGATTTCTTTACAGTTTTCTTCATTTGTTAAATCTAATGATATTATTTCTACTTTTGTTTCTTTTTCTAATTCTTCTTTTACTTCTTTTAATTTATCATTGTCTCTTGCTACTAATACAAGTTCATAGCCTTTTTTTGATAATATTCTTGCCATGTCTCTTCCAATTCCTGATGATGCTCCTGTGATTAATGCTTTCATTTTTTTACTTATAACCCAACTGTCTAATTTGATAGTTTATTGGATTATTTTTCCTTCCCTCAATTTATACTTTTAATGATTTTTGTCTCCGACCCCAAAATCACGACCCCAAAATCACCAAAATTATTTTTCTTTTCTACTAAATTTATTTAATACAATCCCCACACTATGCACAATTTGTGTTGATTTATTATTAGCTATATTTTTACCTATTGCTTTTCCTCCAACTGTTAGTGCTGAAACTAAGGCACTTAATAAGAATTGTAGGTTAAAACTTAATCCAAATTGTTCTGTTATTTTTACTGCAATTAATGCACTTATTGCACCACTTAATACTCCACAAATATCTCCGATTACATCTGCACAGATATTTGCGACTTTAGGTGCATTTTTTATTAGTTTTATTGAACTTTTTGATCCTTTTACTTTTTTTGTAGCTTTTGCATGGAATTCATGTTCATTTGCTACTGTTACTGCTACTCCTATTATATCAAATATTATTCCTACTAATATTACTGCTATTAATATTAAAATTGCTGGTATTAAACTTAAATTTGAAACTCCATTTGTTGATATGTATGAAAATACCATTGATAATATAAATGTCATTAGAAATACTTCTATAAACCACTTTATATTTTGGTTGTCTTTTTTATCATTTTTCTCTTTTTTATTCTGTTCTTTTTCTTTTATTTCTTTATTTCTTTGTTCTTCAATTTCATTATTTTTGTCATTTTTCAAGACATCTTTCTTGATGATTTTTTTTACATTATTTTTATATTCTTTATTCTTTCTCAGGTTATCTTCATCTTTTTCTTTTACTTTCATTCTTTTTGTTTCCTACTTTCTTTATATATAATTTAAGACGGAGTTTTTCCGTCTTTATTCTTATGGATTTGCTCCATTTAATCTTCAATTTTGATGGTCAAAGCCTAAGTAAATTTTACAGTTTAGGTCTGGTTGAATTTCTCTATCTCCCGCTTAGTATTACTACTAGAACCGTTTCCGTTTAAGGGAAATATCTACCAATTCTATTAATAGACACCAGATCGCCACTTAAATCTGTACCTTAATCCCTAGACTCCTATGCTTACAGACTTTAAGCAAACATTCTAGAAGTTTTCCTTGACATACTTTATAAGTTTATTAGTCCTTTTTGCAAATATAATTTCATAATAAAGTAAAATCCATTTGGCCAAAATAAAATCTTACTATGTAAATTAATCCCGATATATTCACTCAAGACAGGCTACTCTATGTATTTTGTGTCTTGGCACTCAACATAGGTTACACTTAAATCTTAATAAAAAGGTTTAATTATTTCAATTTAAGTCTCCGCGAAATCAGGGAATCATACATATGCCATTACATACTACCCTAATTTCTTTACTCCCAAAAGCCACACAAAACTGGCATTTCGCGCAACTTCAAGAAACTTCAACGATGTGCCCTTTAGTGGATTTTTAGCCCCACCCTCATAAACTTCAGTACGACTAGAATAATGCACCATCTGTTTAATATTATACAATTTTTAGAAAATTATTCCAAATTCCATCTAGAGTGTTTTTTGTCTTATTTAGTTTTGCTCTTTCTTCCTATTGTCTTTTTATTGTTATTTCTCATTTTATCTCTTTTTTTCTTCGTTTTTCTTTTATTTTTAATAATTATTTTTAAAAAGCATATTTTAATAGTTTATTTTTTCTCTTAATTCTTTCTTAGTATCTTCAAAATCTCTATCATTTTGAAGATTTATAACATTTATTTTTGGATATTTTTCTTTTATTTCTTTTGCCATTTCTAAATAAACTTCTTGTTGTTTTATACTATTTTCTGCTTCAAATGTAGCATATTTTATTACTGCTTTTTCTTTTCTATCTAAGCGTTTTGCGTATTGATTTGTATCTTTTAAATATAATGTTATATAGTATATCTCAAAATCTAAATCACTAAATTCTTTCAATAATTTTTCATATATATCAGTAAAATCATATTCTTTTTTTCCTAATCTACAATAGTTTTCTTCTGTAAAAAAAGTTCTATCAAATACTAAATTTATACTTTTATTTTCTAATTTTTTCATATAGTCTAATAAATCATAATACATCTCTTCTGATTTTTTCTTTCCTTCTATTGAACTATCTGATGTTCCTGATAATCTATATAAATTAGTATAGCTTAATGAGTGTCGTAAAAAATCTGTAACTGTTGTTTTTCCTGCACCTTGTGCGCCTTCTACTACTATTAATTTTGAATTTGCCATTTTTCTATCATTCCTTTCTTTTTAATTTTTAAGCCAAAATAAATAATCTGTAAATTTTAGATATTATTTAACTTTATTAGTATTTTTTTATATTCTTTTTCTACTTTATTTTTTATAATCTGATTTTAATTTTTATTTTTACTTATTTAAATTTTCATTTATTTAGTTTTTACCTATATTTTTATTCTTTATTGTATCTTCCTCTTCTGTTTCTTCTTTACTTTTACTAAGCATTTTATTTATAGTATTTAAAATATCTTCAGCATTTTCATCAAAATCATCTTTCATTATATGTAACATATTATTTTTCCCTCCTAATTTTTCTCATTATACTACTTTGCTATATTTATTTCAATTATTTTTTATATTAATATGGATTTTTATTCAAGATTATAGTAGACTATTTTTATAAATTTTATAGAAAGGACTCAATCTAAAATTTTAATAGATTGTTTATATAAAAATATATGAAAAAATTTGAAAATGTTGCTGCAAGAAGTGTCAATCCAAAGTGGAATAATATTTTATTAAGGGATTATCCTCTTTATAATAGAGGAAATGATATCAGATCTGAATTTGAAAGAGATTATACTAGAATCATACATTCTAGTGCTTATAGAAGACTTAAACATAAAACTCAAGTATTTTTCTCTCCTGAAAACGACCATATTTGTACAAGAATTGAACATGTTACTCATGTAGAATCTATAAGCTACACTATTGCCAATTATCTTGGTTTAAATACTGAACTTACAAAAGCAATCTCTGTTGCTCATGATTTAGGCCATAGTCCGTTTGGACATGAAGGAGAACGCATATTATCTGAAATTAGTAAAAGAGATTTACATTGTTCTTTTTGGCATGAAAAAAATGGTTTAAATTTAGTCGACTCAATAGACTTACTTGAAAATTCAGATAGGTTTAAAGAAAATTTGAATTTAACATATGGTGTAAGAGATGGTATCATCTCACATTGTGGAGAAATTGATGAAAATGGTTTAAAACCAAGAAATGATTTTATCGATTTAAATTCATATTCATATCCTAATGAATATGCACCTTATACCTGGGAAGGCTGTGTTGTTAAAATTTCTGATAAAATCTCTTACATTGGTCGTGATATTGAAGATGCTATCACTTTAGGAATTTTAGAAAATCATTTAGATGAATTATGTGAATTGTTACAAACATCTTCTAATACTCCTATTAATAATACTGTTATTATTAACTATCTTGTAAGTGATTTATGCAAAAATTCTACTCCTGAATTAGGTTTGCATTTCTCAGATGAAGCATTTTCTTTAATGAATAAAATCAAAACTTTTAATTACTTAAATATCTATACTAATGATAAATTAAAACCTTCTGTTAGATATTTTAAGTTAGTTATAAATGAAATATATGATACATTAAAATCTTGTTTTGATGGTAAAAATACAATAAATAATATAAAGTCATTATCTAAAGTTTCTAAAAAATTAAGTGAAAGTTTTATTGGCTTTGTTTATTCTTACTATGATTATGGAAATAGAGCTGAATTACATTTAAAAAATAAAGTTCTTTTTGATATTAATAGTGAAGTTGATTTTTATAAATGTATTTTATTTTATATTTCTGGTATGACTGATAATTTTGCTATTGAAATTTATAATGATATCATTGGATTTTAACTTAAGTTTAAGAATTTAAAATAATATTATCTATTTTCATTGGATATGGATAATATTTTAAAACATTTTCTAGTAACCTAATTAGACTCATTTAGTGTAAAATAAATTGCTATTTTTTCTTTTATTTGTTATACTATATTCATTATGGAAAACTTATATAGATATAATAAATTAGATAATTTTTTAAAAGAGAAATTTGGAGAAAAAGTATTAAAAATTTGTGTTGATGGTGGGTTTACTTGTCCTAATAGAGATGGAAAAGTTGGAAGAAGTGGATGTATTTTTTGTAGCGAGAAAGGTTCTGGTGAGCATTTAGATTCATCTGTTAGTATAAAAAATCAGGTAATTGATTTTTTTAATAGTTATAAAAGTGAACGAGCTAATAAATTTATTGTTTACTTTCAGAACTTTTCTAATACCTATGATACTATTGAAAATTTAAAAAAGAAATATGATTCTGCATTAATAGATGATAGAATTGTTGGATTAGAAGTAGCTACAAGGCCAGATTGTATTAATGAAGATATTGTTAAGTTATTAAAATCTTATTCTGAAAAATATTATGTATTTGTAGAACTTGGATTGCAAACTTCTAATGACAAAACTGCCAAATTAATCAATAGAGGTTA
>CAUWFY010000034.1:0-11428 GCA_963558115.1 uncultured Clostridia bacterium | reverse complement strand
ACTCGGCTACGAACCGAGAGGTCGGGGATTCGAATTCCTCCTGCTGCACCAAAACCTTCAAATGCGTTTGAAGGTTTTTTATTTTCCTTTTTATTATATATAAACCCTATTAAACTTTTTAGTTTGCAACACAAAACGAAAAAATTCAACTTCAAAATCTATTTTCACAATAAAATCAGAGTTTTTAAATATACACAAAAAAAGAAGATAGACTTCTCTATCTTCTTTTTTATATTATTTTCTTAATCCACCAAAATCAATTATCTTTGGAAATTTTGTAGGATCTGGGCTATATGGGAATGGGCTTTCTGAATAGTTTCTTTCTTCTATATTGTCTAAGTCCCATATGCTTTCATCTAAGTGTAATATATTTTTATAGAATTCTTTGCTTAATAATTGTTCTTTTGTTACTTCTTTTATATTTGTTCCATTACTATTTGAAATTCCTTGTTCATCTGCATTTTCATAGCAATTTGTAATAAATTCTATGTTTGCTGAATTTGGTATCATGGCAAATTTATTAAGTAAAATATCATATAGTGTTTTTCCTATAGATATAGAATTTTTGATTTCTGTTTTTCCTTCTATTTTTCCTATAAATAATCCACTATTTTTGGCAGTTTCTTCTTTATATCCTCTACCTATAATATTAGCTACTACATTTTCAATTTTAATTCCACCATGGCTTAATCCTATAACTGCTCCACTTTCACTTCCTGCTGTGTGCATTTCTCCTTGAACATAACAGTTTTTAATGCTTCCTCCTGTTTTTTCGCTAATAAATGTTGAAGATTTGTTTCCACAGTTAGCAATTTTTGATTCTGTCATTATAAATGCTTCTGTTACATTTATTTTTTCAAATACTGAATCTTTATCATTTACTGTTATTACTGCAATATTATTGTTTCCTGTCATAATGATTTTATTAAATCTCATATTATAGAATTTTGCTTCTGTTGATTTTTTTGTAAATGCTGCTACATTGTTTTGAGTTTTGTCGCTGTTCCAAGTGTCTATATATTGCGTATATGGTGGTTTATTCCATACTATTCCATGTTGGAAGTTTTCTACATTTAAGTTTTGTGCTGTTCCACTAAATTGTTCAAATATACTAGCATTACTTAGATTCTTTATTGTGTGTCCATTTCCGTCAATTACTCCGAAGAATGTTCCTGCTATTACTGAACTTCCTAAGTTATAGCTCTTTCCTGAGAAGTCTAAGTCTTTTGTTAATGTATATCTTCCATCTGGTTTTGTTGATAGTTTTTCTATAAATTCATCTACTGAGTTTATATTTTCTCTTAATATAATAGGTATGTTTTTGTTAGGGTCTAGATTTTTTAATCTTGGAACTTCTTCATTTACTATTCCTGTAAAGTCCCATACCTTTTCGTTCCATCCTAAAGTATTTTTATAGAAGTTCTGATTTGTAATTTCTGATTTTGTTGCAACTTTTATTTTTCCGTCAAAGTTAATGTCTTTTCTCTCTAATGTAGAAGTTCCTGTGTTGTCTTCATATTCATAATTTCCTTTATAATTACTTAGTTGCTCTTTTTCTGTTGCTCCATCAAATTTATATTGCTTGTATTGGTTTCCAAGTGAAATATTGTTTTGAACTGTTGAGTTGTTTGTTGATTTTCCTATAAATCCTGCTACTGCATTTGTTCCATTTACAGTTGCATTACTGAAACTTTTTGTAACAGAGGAATTTGTTAATAATCCTATTAGCCCTCCAATATTAGTATTTCCTTGTACATTTCCTATTGAATAAGAGTTTAAAATGATAGATCTATTATAAGCTTCTCCTATTAGTCCTCCTATTGCATTTCCTTTTGATTTTACTTTTCCATTTGCTGAGCTTTTTTGTATTTGGCTTTGTCCTAGATATCCTGCAATCATACCAACTCTGGTATTTCCTGATATCGTGGCATCTGTTATATGGGTATTTGTTATAGAAGAGTTTGTCATACTTCCAATTAGTCCACCAATTTGTTTGTTGGTTGATATAACTTCTATTTTCTTTCCTATTACATTTTCTATTTCACTATATTCTGCTTTTCTTGCTAATGCTCCTACATCTGCTACTGTATTAGAAATTTTACTATTTTCTAATTTTAAGTTTGAAATATGTGCAAGTTTTAATGTATCAAAAATTGGTAATGTGTTTCCTGTTATTCTATGACCTTGTCCATCTATTTTTCCAATAAAGTTTCCATCTATTATTGCATTTTCTCCAGTTAGTGAAGATACATCTATGTCATTATCTAATACATAATATCCTGATGGATTTTCTTTTAGTTTTTGTTTGAATTCTTTTGCTGATTTTATATGCACTTTATTTGTTTCATTTTCACCATTTAATACTTCTTGCCTAAAATCATCTGTTATTCTTTTTACATAGTGATAATTTCTTCTTCTAACATTTGTACTATTTGTTACATTTCTATCTCCATTTTTTGCATCTATTTTTAGGGCATTTATATATGTTTCCTTTAATTCATCAGCATTTACATATGTTACTTTATTCCAGCTGTCTTCCATTAATTTGTAACGCTCTTGTTTGAATTTTTCCCATGTCATTGTACTATCATTTGTAATCTTCTTAATAGCCTCTAAATCATTTTTGCTTTTTCCACTATAATAAGTAACATAACCACCATCATATCCACCTATTCCAAGCATTTGCCAAGCTGTATATTTAAATCCGTAGGTATGTGTTCTTCCATTTTCATTATATGGTTGATACCATCTTCTTATATACATACTTTCTGAACCATATTGTCCTATTCCAGTTTGTGTTGTATCTCCTGTTACTCCCGGTTTTATTGTAATTTGATTTTTCCATAAGTCATCTACTGTTTGTAAGTTCATTTTTTCAAATTCTTCTTTTGATAATGTTTTCCAACCTACTGTTGAGTAATCATTTGGTGCACTTGGATAATATACTTGTACTGCTACTTTTGATTGTTCTTCTGGTGTTAATTCTAAAAATGCTTTTGCTTCTACATAATCTAAAAAGTCAATTGTTTCGAACATTCTTTTATAGTAGCTTTCAATTTTTTCTTTAGAGTTGATTCTTTCTGGTGTTAAATTTGTTGTAACCATTTGGTTATCATTGTAATTATAACTTAAATTAAAGTTTATGTCTCCATCTCCTGCTCCTTGAGATGTATTTCCATCTGTATAATCCTCTGATCCACTTATTCCATCAGATGAGGCTCCTCCGCCTATTGATCTAAATCCGTTGTTTTTAAAAAATAATCTCGCTGTTTGGTTATGACCTGTTTCATGTGTCCAAGTAGAATAACTATTTAGTGCATGATTTACTACAAAATATATTCTTTGACTTCCTGCGTATGCTCCTACTCCACCTATCATAGACCATTCATTTAATATCTCATTAAAATTCTTGTGGAATAAATCATTGGTTTTTGCATTAAATTGCTCTCCTAATCCTGGTAAGAATCTAGTATCTATAGCTATATCACATATATTGTTAAAATATTTGCTTTCTATAAATCCTGCTGCTGTTCCATAGAATGTCGCTACTTGGTTTGCAAAGTTTTGCATTTTATTTAGTAATGTTTGTTGTTGTGTTTTGTTTGTAGGATCTGTTATATATACTCTTTGCGAACCTATAAAGAATACTGTTGGTGTTGATATCATATACCCTGCATTTTCTGGTAATGTTAAAAGCGATAGCATATATTCTGGTCTCTTTTTTAGTTGTGTCCATGCTCTGTAATCGATATCACTTTCTTCATGCCCTTTTGCTTGAGTTTCTACTAAAGGTCCTTTAAAGTTTGCTGTAAACCAATCATTTGGATTTTTGTTGTCTGTTAAAATTTTAATATTGTATTCAATAAAGTCACCTATTTGTGCTATTCCAAATCTAGGAGCTAATGTATCTCTATAAAATTGATAATTCATATGACTGTTTTTCCATTTGCTATTCCAAAATTCTGATATTAAATCATTTACTTTTGTATTTGCTCTATATAATTCTCCTTTGAACAACATAATGTCTGACATGTTTGCTCCATCCATATTTATTCCATAGAAACGAGAATAATAATTATATGCAAATAGAATTCTTTTTATTTCATTACTATTAAGTAATTTATTTTTTACTATTGTGTTTAGTATTTCATTTTCCATTGTTATACTATATCCACTTGCATTAGCTAAATATTTATAAATGAAATTATTTACATTTTCTCTTTTTCTTATATTTTCATTAAAATGTTCTTTATATGCTGGATGACCTCTATCTAGAGCTACCATTCCTTTTAAGTCTTTTTCATATTCTAAATTTTGTATATAATTGCTTAAATCATTTATAATTGTTGCATCTTGTTTTATAATATATTTATCAAAATTGTATTCCACATTTAGTTCATTGATATGATAATTTGCTATGTTTCCATATGTATCTTTAAATTTTAGAGTATAATTTTTAGTTGTGTTATCATCAAATACAACTTTTATACAATTTAGATTTTTATAACTTTCTTTTGTAATAGCAACCACCAAATTTCCTTTATTATCATATGGTAATACTGTTTTTATTATTTTTTTACTTAATACATAGTCTTTACTAATTTTAGTTCCGTCTAATACTAAATATTTTGCATCATAAAATGGCATTAATTTATATAAATTACTATATAAAATTTCTTTTTCTTTATTATATTCTGCCATTTTTTCTAGTCTAGTCTTATCTGGTATGTATAATGCTTTTGGGTCTGTTTCTTCTTTCGCTTTGTTAGGATCGTCATTTTTTAATGTTGGTATTTTATTATAGCTACATTCTGCTAAATTCCATATATTTTCATCAAGTCCTGCTTGTTTTTTGCAAAATTCCTCATTGAAGTCATTTTTAGATATTTTTTCAATTTGTATATTATTGTTATCTGTTAATGTTGATTCTTCCATTACATAGTTTTTAGTAAATATATCTAAACTAGCATTTGCACCATATAATTTATGAGAATTTTTTCCTGTGGCAAAACTAATATTTTGCTTCAATTTGATTTGGGTTGCATCTTTTGCAAAACCTACTATTCCCCCAACTCCATATGGTCCTCCTGTTGCATCTATATTTACTTTTGCTATACAGTTTTTAATATAACTTTGCTCAGAAACATATCTATCTACAAGTCCTGCTATTCCTCCCATTTCTGTATTTCCTGCAATTGAACCTATTACATAACAATTTTCTATTGTAGAACTATTAATATATCCTGTAATTCCTCCAATTCCTCCAACAATCGTATTTTGTGGTCCTGTTATATTAAGTCCTGTAACACTACATTCTTTAACTGTACTACTTATAATTTTTCCAGTTAATCCACCATAATATGAGTACATTAAAGATGTTGTAATAGCTACATCTTTAACATGAACATTTTTTAGGTTGCTATTGCTTGTTTCATTTGCAAGAGCTCCTCTTCCTGTTACATCATTTGTATTTGATAAGTAAATATTTTCTAGAACTAAGTCTTTAATAGTTGCACCTTCAATATAGTCAAAAATTGGTTTAGATAAATTATATATTTTGTGTCCATTACCATTTAATGTTCCTTTAAATCTTATGTCTGCTCCTAATAAAGATCTATTGTCTCCTGAAATTGTTGATGCATCATAATCTCTAGTCAATTCATATGTTCCATTTGGATTTTCTCTCATTTTCTTTATTAAATTTGCTAATGAATTATTAGTAGCTTTATAGTTTTCTACTGTTCCATAGTCTACTTCTAGCTTATCTTTTTTCATATAGTTTTCATATTGGACTACATTCTCATAATCTAATTCAAGTTTTAATATTTTATTTTCTTCTCTATATCCTTTTAATGGTGCATAAAATGTAGGCATATCTTTCATTTCAACTTTTACTAAAAATTGATCTGCTTTTTCTAATTCATAAGTATATAAACTTGTTACTTCCTCAATTTTATCTCCATTTTTTCTGTATAAATATACATCTAATACATCTTTCATTTCTATTTTTCGGATTGTAAATTCCATTTCTTTTTCTAATAGAAGTTGAGATTTGTGTAAATTATTTTCATCTGTTCCTAAGTTATAATCTGCTACTACTTTTATATAGTAATATTCACTATTTGTTTTATCAAAAATTATTTCATTATTGTTTGCTTGTAAATCTTGTGTTTTTATTTCATTTTTGTTTTTGTCTGTAATAATAATTTTTCCATTTACAATTGTTTGTTCATTGTCATTTAATACAAATTTTGCTTTTATTTTATTTTGATTTTCTGTCTCTTCATTATATGAAAATTCCGTTATTGTAGGTTTATCTTTTAGGACTTCTATTTCTATTTTGGCTTCATTTATAAGTTTTAATTCTACACCATTTGATAGAACTACATTTTCTATTTTTATTTCTTTTTTTCCACTTGCATCATAACCTGGTAATATAACTGAATACTTATCTGTTCCTGTTTTTCTTGTTGTTTTATATGTTTTTCCATTTATAATTACATTTTCAGGTATAAAATCAGATGCATTTGTGCTAGTAAAATTTAGAATTATTTCTTCATTTTTATTAAAATATATTGTATCCTTTTCTTTACTAGATGTCTTTAATTCTTTAACTTCTAGTTTGTAATCATGTATTAGTGTAATTGGTATTTGTTTTAATAATTGCTCTTTTTGAATATATTCTTCTGTTGCTGTAAACCTATTATATGTACCTAAAACTTTTGCTGTATAAGAAATGCCTTCTTCTACATGATCAAAAGTAACCCTTCCTTTTCCATTTTCATCTTTTATAATTTCTTTTTCTTCTACAATTTGGTCTTTATTTAATAATTGTACTTTTCCACTTATATAACTATTGTCTATATCATTTATTGAAAAGCTTAAAGTTACCTCTTTTCGTCCTAAACTGTCTTCTTGTTTTACATCACTAATTGTTGGTATGTCTTTTAGAACATTTACTTGTAATGTGTTTTTACTATCTATTTCTGTTCCGTCTTTAAAAATTATTTTTGTTGTTTCTATATTTAGTAATTGTGCTATATTTCCAGTTTGAACTGTGATTTTGTATTTTCCATTAGGTAATTTTGTTGCTTTATAATTTATGCTATTTACACGAATTTTTTCTATTGGCTGTTCACTATTTGTTTCTATTTCATATGTTATATTTACTGTTTCATTTTTTTCTACTTCTGTTTTGTCTATTTGTGCTTGTTTTATATCTGCATAAATAATTGCTGGTATTTCTTGTTCTAATAATATTTTATTTTTTGATATTTCTGTATCTGTTACTCTATAACTTGCAGCTATTTGTACTGTATATTTTGTTGAGTTTTTTGTTTTTAGTGTTGTTTCTATTATGCCTTTTCTTATTTCTTCTAAGTTTAAATCTTTGCTTTCAATTATATTCTTCTTACTATCATAAATTATGACTTTTGCACTTTCTATTGATTGTCCTTCATCTACAATATTAAATTTAATTTTAATATTTTTATCTGTTATATTTTCTTGTGTTTCAAAGTTAGTTATACTAGGTTTCTTTTCTTCTATTTTAACTTGAATACTGTTGTTTTTGTCTAAAGTAAATTCTTTTCCATTTCCAAGTTTTACTTTTTCTATTGTTATTGTTTGATTTCCTAAATTTTCAATTCCATCTATTGTTGTAATATAATGATTATTTTTTTCTATTATTTTATATTCTTTTCCATTAATTGTTACAATAGCTGGTTTGAATATATTATTTTTAGTAGTTTCAAAGGCTACATTTGTACTATCAAATAAAACTTGAATTTGTTCTCCTCTTGTAAATGTTGCACTTATTACATCATTTTTTAAGGTTTGTATATTAGATATTTTAAATTTATAATCTAAATTAACAGTGAATTCTTTTGAGTAGATTATACTTTCTCCTTTATATTCATTTTCTGGTAATTGTTCTGGTGCTAAATTATAATTTACTTCTATTTTAACAACATAACTTTTTCCATCTTGTACTGGTATTTCTTGTTTATTATTTCCTGATTTTATAGCATTTTGAACTACTATTTTATCTTTCCCTTCTGTTTTTTCATATGCTGTAAATTGCGCTGAAGTAATACTGTTTTCTGCATCTATTAATTCAAAGCTAATATTTGCTTTTTGTTCAAATGTTTCTTCTAGCTTATATGATTTTTCATCTATAAAAGGCTTTTCTTTTAATACACTTATAGCAAAATTATAATCTACTTTTACTTCTTCATCTGTAGAAAGTATAACTTTTGAAAATTTTAATTCTTTTTTCTCTGCTATATTTCCTACATTTATTTTTATTTTGTACTCATTTCCACCTTCGATTGTTCTTTTTACTTCATATTCTGCATTATTTATTATTACTTTCTTTATCTCAGTGTCATCATAATTTATTTTCCCTATAAATGATATTTCTATTTCTTGATTTTTATTTGGATAATAATTTTCTGTATTAATATTTGCTAGTTCTACTACATATTTTCTTTTATTTTCTATCTTCTTTATTAAAAGTGTTAAGTCTGTTACTGTTATTTTTTGGTCATTATTTAAGTCTGCATTTTCTAATTTATTCTCTGGTAATTTTTCAATTCCTATGATATGTCTTTCGCTTAATCCTACATCTGTATAGTTAATTAACCCATCATCATTTAATTCTCCCTTTTTGGAGTTATCTATAATTGTTGCATATGTAGTTCCTGCTAATTGTGCTGTTAAAATAATTGCTAATATCATTCCTATTATCTTTTTGTCTTTAGCCTTTATTTTTTTATCAATTTTTTTGTATTTTATGAATGAATATATTGCAATTAGTAATACTATTTCTATTGCAATAAATATAAAAGTTTCAGTATTTCCTAATCCTGTTTTTGGTATATCTGTTTGAGGCTTATTAGGTTTATTTTGATTGTTTTGTGAATTGTTTTCTTGTCCTCCATTAGCATTTTCTTGATTGTTATTTCCTTGATTACCATTGTTTTCCTGATTGTTATTATCTTGATTATTATTACCTTGGCTATCATCTGTTCCTGGCTTATTACCACCATCTGGGTTAGTTTCTTCTTGAATAACTTTGATATCTATTTTTGAATCTTGTATTTCTATATCTTTTTTTCCTTGAGAAGTTGCTTGATTCTTAATTATTATATTTGACTCTCCTGCTTTTGCATTACTTTTTACTTTTAATTTTATTTGCAAAAACTCTTCTGGATTAATTGTTCCTGCTTTTTTTATTAACACAAATTCATTATTTTCATTATTATACTCGAAGTTTGTCCACATATTTTTTGTTTCAAAACTCTTTGTTTCTAATTCGTAAAAAACATTTTTGTCATATTGAATTTGTCCTTTATATGCATATAACCCATCTTCAATTTCTTGAAAATCTTTCATTTCTAAGTTAAGAATAATTTCTTCTTCCTTAATTGCTTGAATTTCTGTTTTGTTTGCTGTTAATTTCGTGTTTAAGCTTTCTGCAAAAACTGTTGTTGTGCTAAATAAAATTGTGCTCATTATTATCATAGTGATGCATAATTTTTTTAATTTCATTTTCTGTTCCATCCCTTCTTTCTTTATTTTTTTAGATAATATATTGTATCATATTTATAATATTTTTTTCTACTACTTTTGACTTTTTTCTTCATGTTTTTTTCTGGATAAAATAAGTATTTCAAAATTCCCAAATAATGATTATCATCATTTCCAGTAGCAAAAATACTTATCTAATAAAATTTTTTTACACAAAAAAAGAACTAGATTACTATTATAGGAGAAATCTAGTTCAATAAACGAAAATAAATATATATAAATATATGATTTATTAATGGAATTGTAGCAAAAAAAATCTTGCAAGTCAATAAAAATAAAGAAAATTTAAAAATATATCTACTTCTAATTGAATAAAAAAACTCAAAATTGAAAAAATAGTAAAATACTAGAAAATTATTGACTATAATGATATACTATAAAACAGTTAAGAAAATCCACATTAATATTTTTAATAAACTATTTTACCTAATGTATATATAAAAACTGTATTAAAGCAATACAATATTAATTATTTTTTCTTAGACAATATTAATAAAAATTGGAGGTATAAAATGAGTGAAGAATTAAAAGATAAACTTTTTAACAAAAAAGAAAATGGTTGGAAAGATTTAAATAACGAAGAAAAAAATAAAATATTTGAATTTTCTGATAATTATATGAGTTTTTTAAATGTTTCTAAAACTGAAAGAGAATTTATTAAAAATGCAAGAAAATTAGCTGATGAAAATGGATATAAGGATATTATGGAGTTTGATTCATTAAAACCAGGAGATAAAATCTATTTTATCAATAGAGAAAAAAGTATGTATTTAGCAATTATTGGAACTGAGCCTATTGAAAACGGTTTACACATTATAGGTTCTCATGTTGATTCTCCTAGATTAGATTTAAAACCTAATCCTTTATGCGAAGATACTGAATTAGCATATTTTAAAACTCATTATTATGGTGGAATTAAAAAATATCAATGGACTACAATCCCACTTGCAATTCATGGAAGAATAGTAAAATCAAATGGTGAAAAAATAGATATTTGTATAGGTGAAGATTCAACAGATCCAATTTTTACAATAACAGATTTATTACCTCATTTAGCACAAGATCAAATGCAAAAGAAATTAAAAGATGGAATCGATGGAGAAGATTTAAAACTATTAGTTGGAAGCATTCCTTATGGTAACGAAAAGGGAGCTGATTTAGTAAAATTAAATATATTAAATATATTAAATCAAAAATATGGTATTACTGAAGCTGATTTATCTAGTTCAGAAATAGAATTAGTTCCAGAATTTAAAGCTAGAAGTTTAGGATTTGATGGTGGTTTGGTTGCTGCTTATGGTCAAGATGATAAGGTTTGTGCTTATACTTCTCTTATGGCTATGATGGAGTTAAATAATGTAAAAAATACTGCCGTTTGTATTTTATCTGATAAAGAAGAAATAGGTAGTATGGGAAATACAGGTATGGAGTCTCATATGTTTGACTTCTTTGTTTCAGAAATATTAAATAAAATAGGTGTTAATAAGCCAAATTTATTGGATAGAGTATTTTGTTTTTCAAAAATGCTATCTTCTGATGTTGATGCAGGATATGATCCAATTTATGCATCTGTTTCTGATAGAGAAAATGCTGGCTTTTTAGGAAAAGGAATTAGCTTAAATAAATATACAGGTGCTAGAGGAAAATCTGGTGCTTCTGATGCAAATGCTGAATATGTTGCTTGGATTAGAAATGTGTTAGAAAAAAATGATATTAAGTATCAAATTGCTGAACTTGGAAAGGTTGATATTGGAGGTGGAGGCACTATTGCATATATAATTGCAAATAAAGGTGCTGATGTAATTGATTTAGGTGTTCCTGTTTTATCAATGCATGC
>CAUWFY010000033.1:0-11531 GCA_963558115.1 uncultured Clostridia bacterium | reverse complement strand
TGTATATCCATATTTTTCATAATCATGTAATGCTGGTATTTCATATCCTGATTCCTTTGCTGTTCTTTCCAATGAATGTAAAAATTCATGCAAGAAAACTTCTTCTGGAAATTCATTTATTCCTGTTTTATATTTATATGTATAGCTTTTTGATGCATTTGGTAATCTCATATTTGAAAATCCAATTCCATAATAGTCCATTGAACCTAGCCCTATCCAGTCTTTCACTTCTATTTCAGTCATATATTTATCATTACCTAATCTTACTATGGCAAATATATGGTCATAATTATTTTGATTTATTATATCTTTTATTTGTTTTTCTATATCTTTTGGTTCCAAATAATATCCAAACTCATCATCATATGATAAACTTGATACTGGCTCATCAATTATATGTATATCACAATTTGCTTTCATTTTACCTTTTGATAACTGATTACATGATTTTTCAAATCTCTTAATTGTATCTTTTATATTTTTAATATCTTCATTTGTAACATTTATATTAATTTGCTTTTCATCTATATTTACACTTGTGTTTTTTAAAATAAAACAACCAAAATTCCAATCATTATTTTCTTCTTTATTCCCTTTTTCGATTGAAAAATCTGAAAACCAAGCCTTTCCTTTTGCATTTCCATCTACTCCACCTAATCTAAATGCTATATCTACTTTTTCTCTATTTTTTGAGTTAAATAAAAATTCTAACTTTTGCCAATCTTGTGTTCCATCTATTGAAATAGATTTTTCAGTTGTATCTGTAATTGAAATTTGTGCACCAACATTTGATTTTTCTTTTTCTGGTTCTACATTATCAGTTTTTACCATACAAGTTACTTTATATGGAGTATTTTTTTCTACTTCTATTTCCTTTGAAAACATTGCATCATTATACTCATTTGATTCTATTTTGTAGCTTCTTACATTTGAATATTTTACTTCATTATCTCTTGAAAATTTTGACGTATGTAATTTTGCTTCACTTCTTAAAAAATCATTAAAGTTATTATCTAAATAAAAATTCCAAGCAAGAAATAAAATAAATATCAAAAAAATTGTCGTTATAATATTAATAAAAAAAACTTTTATATCTGTTTTATTTGTCATAATTTCTTCCTTTTTATATTTTCTATATTATTATATATTATTTTGACTAATATATCAATTATTTTGTATTTTTTATACTAAATATTTTTATATTTTTGGGTTAAAATATTATAAATATACTTTGGAGGTTTTCTAATGAATCAAATACTAAAAACTAATTTTGATAATAATAATGATTTTGAAAAAAATTCTCCTTTAAACTCAACTATCCAAAAGAAAAACAAATTTCTAAGTTTACAACTTTTCTTATCTATTTTTGCTATTCTTACCTTAATTTCTTATTTTTTTTATCATATCTTTTTATTAAAAAAGCAAGAACAATTTTCAAATTTAATTAAAAATAATTATAGTATTTCACAACTATATTCTAATATTGACAAAAACTCTAATGAAAATAATAATTCTTCTTTACTTCCATCCGATTATATTATTGGTATAATTAAAATTCCTAAACTAAATTTATCTTATACATTTTTTTCTGGTTTAACTGATGATTTATTAAAAATATCTCCTTGCCGTTTTTACGGTGATTTACCAAATTCTAATTCTAATGCCAATAAAAATTTATGCATTGCTGGACATAATTATAATAACAAAAAATTTTTTAGCCAAATAGATAAATTAGATATTAATGATAAAATTATTATTGTTGACAATCTTAATAATGAATATATTTTTTCAGTTATAAAAAATTACGAAGTAAAAAGTAATGACCTTTCTCCAATATATACAAATTCAAGTAATAATTATGAACTTACATTAGTTACTTGTAATAATTTAAATAATAATAGAATTATAGTAAAAGCCATTTTATAATGCGAAAAACCACCCTATATTAGGATGGTTAATTATCTTATATATTTCTATAATAGTTAATTTTCTTATATGCATATACTGCTGAAATTCCAAATACAACTACTAATAATACTACTGGTAAAGAATCTTGTAACCCTGTTTTTGGTAAACTTGTGTTATTATATGAACTTACATTGTTTCCTCTTACTCCATTTGTATTTAAAGAATTTGTATTACTTTTATTTGAATTAGTATTTGTTTTGTTTTTATTAGAATTTGTATTGCTTTTATTTGAATTAGTATTTGCCTTATTACTACTTGAATTTGAAGTACTTGGCTCATCAAAATCCACATAACCTTCATCTGCTGCTGATACAAAATTTGTTGTAAACATAATCATTGATAAACTTACTAATGATATTAATAATCCTTTTACAATATTTGATTTTTTCATATTATCTCTCCTTACTTTAATAGTATATTTTATATTTATTATTCTACAAACAATTATTATTATACCACTTTTCTTTAATAATTGCAAGTTTATAAACACACAATATATTTTTTCTTATGTATAAAATTTTTATATTTTACATACTACTTCAAAATACATAAGTATCTTTTTAATTATAATATACTTATTTTTATAATAAGTCAATATTAAAAATATTATTTTTATTTACATTTATGTTACAAAAATATTACATATTTTAAACATTAAATTTAAACAGAACAATATCTCCATCTTGCATAATATATTCTTTTCCTTCTGACCTAACTAATCCTTTTTCTTTGGCAGCTAACATATTTCCTTGCTCTACTAAGTCTTTATATGAAACTACTTCTGCTCTAATAAATCCTCTTTCTATGTCAGAATGAATTTTTCCAGCAGCTTGTGGCGCTTTTGTTCCTTTTTTTATTGTCCAGGCTCTAACCTCTGGTTCTCCAGCAGTTAAAAATGACATTAATCCTAATAAGTCATAACTTCTTTTTATAACTTTGTCTAATCCTGATTCTTCTAGTCCTAAGGCTTCTAACATTTCTTTTTTATCATCATCTTCTAATGTTGATAAATCCTCTTCTATTTTTACGCATAAAGGAATAACCTCTGCATTTTCTTTTTTAGCATATTCTTTTACTTCATTTACTAATTTATCATTTTCTGCATCTTGAAGTTGTTCTTCTGATACATTTGCTATATATAAAATTGGTTTTGTTGTTAATAAAAACATATCTTTTACAATCACTTTTTCATCTTCATTAAAATCAATTGCTCTAGCAGATATACCTTTTTCTAAATTTTCTTTTATTTTTTCTAATACATCTATTTCTTCTTGATACTTTTTATCTGCTTTTAAATTTTTTCTTGCTTTATCTAATCTTTTATTTACTGTCTCTATATCAGCAAAAATCAATTCTAGGTTTATTGTTTCAATATCTCTTACTGGGTTTACGTTTCCATCTACATGAACAACATTTGAATCTTCAAAACATCTTACAACTTCACAAATTGCATCTGTTTCTCTTATATGAGATAAAAATTTATTTCCTAATCCTTCACCTTTACTTGCGCCTTTTACTAATCCTGCAATGTCAACAAATTCAATTACTGCATGTGTAATTTTTTGAGGATTATACATTTTTGCTAATACATCTAATCTTTCATCAGGTACTGGTACTACTCCTACATTTGGCTCTATTGTACAAAATGGATAGTTTGCACATTCTGCTCCTGCTTTTGTTATACTATTAAATAATGTACTTTTTCCTACATTTGGTAAACCTACTATTCCTAGTTTCATTTTCTTACTTCCTTTTTTCATAATTTTTCATTTGATATTTTAACATATTAGTTTTCTTTAGTCAAATTTATAATTGGAGTTTATAAAACAGTTTCAAAATGCAAGAGAATGTAGTATTATTGTATTTTGCAGCTGTTTTGTAAACTGAATTTTTTCGTTTAAATTGCAATATTAAGTGTAATATTAACAAATTGTATTAGACTTCGTAAAATCATTAAGTTCCAATAATATAAAAAGCAAATTAATAGAATTTAACCTTTTTACTAAAGTTTTTCTTATTAATTTGCTTAATTCTTATATAAGCATATATATTACTTTTTACTAATCTTTTATTATTTTATAAAATCACTTGGATTTACAGGCATAGAATCTTTTAATATTTCAAAATGTAAATGTGGTTCATCTGCTATTTCAAACACCGCTGTATTTCCAACAGTTCCTAGAGATTGCCCTTTTTCCACTTTTTCACCTTCTACAACGAACTCAGATGTTAATAAATTTGCATATACTGTTTTATAGCCATTTGCATGTTCAACAACTATTGTCAATCCATATCTGGGATCATTTTTTATTGTTTTAACTGTTCCTTTTTCTGCTGATTTTACTACTGTTGTTTTATCAGCTTTAATATCTATTCCACTATGTGTAACCCATTCTTGTAAAGTTTCTGAATATACTAAATTTTCTTGTGCATATTCTTTTGATATTTCTCCTTCTACTGGCTTAGCAAATTTCAACTCTACTTTTTCTTCTTTTTCTTCTTTCTTGTCTTCTTTTTTCTCATTTGATGTTGCATTTACACTCTTATTTGTTGTCACATTCTTATTAGTATTTGTTACTGCTTTATTTCCTGTACTTGTATTTATATTTGTAGTTTTAGTAGTTCCTTCATTACCTGTTATATTACCTACATTTGTATTAGTTTCTCTTTTTGATTCTTCAACTGTTTTACCAAATTCTGTACTAGCACTTTCTGTTTCTTTATTTTCCCTATCTAATGCTTCTGTCATTTGACCTAAAGTCATAGTTTCATTTTTGACATCCTTACTTATTTTATTGCTATATATTAATAATGCTATTATCAATATCACAACAACTGATATCCCTATTATACTATATAGCATAATTTTGTCATTAACATTTTTTTCTTTATTAGACTTTAAATTTAATTTTCTTTTCATATACTCCTCCTTAAATACTTTATTATTACAAGTATTTCCTTTTTTTAGAAGAATATACATATTTATTATATTTTTAATTATAATTCATTTATACTTTTTATTTCTATTCCTGCATAAAAATGCTTTATTATTTCTTCATAGCTTTTATTCTGTTTAGCCATACTATCTGCACCTGTTTGACTCATTCCTACACCGTGTCCATATCCTTTAACTTTAAATATTACTTTATCTTTTTCTTTTATTATTTCAAAATTAGTAGACCTAAGTCCTAACGTACTTCTTGCTTCTGTTCCTGATATATTAATATTTCCAAATTTTACTATTTTTACCCTTTTGCTATCTGTATATTCCAATATTTTAATTTCTTCGTCATCTTCAAAATTTATTTTTATATCTAAATGTTTTTCTTTCAATTTATTTAATAATTCATCATTTGTTAAGCTCACTTCTGAACTAAATTGATTATATGTATCTTCTCCTGAGGTTTCTACTATCTGCAAATATGGTAAATTGTTTCCTCCACCCCATACATTTACAGGAAGCTCAGTTATTCCTCCACTATTTGAATGAAAAAATGCATTGATTGGTTGATTATTATATGTTATTATTTTTCCATTGGTTGAATTAACTGCTGTTTCTATTTTATTCCAATTTTCTTCTCTTTTTCCTTCTTCCCATTTTTCTAATCTTTTAGCTTTTTCTATCCAAGCTTGACAACAATTAGAATCATCACATATGTCTGCATTTGGATGTTTTTTATTATTAGTTTTGTATACTGTATATGTTCTTGCAACAATTGCTTGTGCTTTTAATGCTTCTATGTGAAAATCTGCTGGCATTTCAGCTGAAACTACATTACATAAATATGTGTCTAACTCTACTTCTTCAATTTCTCCAGATTTTGAATGTAACAATTTTATTTTTCCATATTTGTTATATTGATATTTTTCTTTATTTACATTGTCATTTGTAGTTTCTTCCTCTTCTTGTTTTTCAGAATTTCTTTGTGCATTTTCTACTTTTGTTGTAGTTTTAGTTAAAATCGCTGGTAAAATAAAACATATTATTAAAAATGTGAATAAATAAATCAAAACATTTTTCATTTCCTCACTTCCTCGTATAATATATTTAACAATCAATTTTATAAATTAAATAAATGATTTTTGTTTCTGCCCCGGAAATCACACCTTCGAAATTATAAATGACTTTTGTCTCCGACCCCAAAATCATTTAACTGCTGATTTTTGTCTCCGACCCCAAAATCATTTCTTTCATATTATTAAGTATTCTTTTTTCTAGTCTCGAAACTTGAACCTGTGTTATTCCTAGAATTTTTGCTACTTGTGTTTGTGTTTTTTCTTTATAAAATCTCAATAATATTATTTCTTTATCTCGTGGTTCTAATACATTTATAATTTTTTCTAAGGTCATTTTATTTGTTATTATTTCTTCTTCGTCTCTATCATTTGAAAGTCTTTCTATTAAATTTACGCTATTTCCATCTTTATTATCCCTATAATATGTACTATCTATTGATTCTACTGTGTTTGTTGCTTCTAATGCTAGTGAAATATCTTCTTTTGATATTTTTAGTTTTTTTGATATTTCTTCTATTGATATTTCTTCTCCTTTTTTATAAAAATATTCTTTTTGTAGTTCTTTTACTTTTATTCCTAATTCTTTTATTCCTCTACTTACTTTTATTGGTCCATCATCTCTAATATATCTTTTTATCTCTCCTATCATATATGGTACTGCATATGTTGATAATTTAACATCATAGTTTGTATCAAATCTTTTTATTGATTTTATAAATCCTATACATCCTATTTGATATAAGTCTTCTAAATCATATCCTCTTCCATTGAAACGTTTTACTATGCTCCATATAAGCCCGATTATTATCTCTGATTATTCTTTCCATTTCGAATTTATCTCCGAGTTTGGGCTTTTTTTATTGCCTCTACACTATTTTCGAACATTTTTCTCCCTACTTTTCTTTTAGTTTACTCTTTTGTAATCATTGCAAATTCATCGTCTTCATCATCTTCTTGCACTTTGTTTTTTATTTTTTTACTCATTGTTATTTTGGTTCCTAATCCTACTACTGATTCAATTTCAACTGAATCCATAAAACTCTCCATTATAGTAAATCCCATTCCTGACCTTTCTAGATTAGGTTTTGTTGTATATAGTGGTTCTTTTGCAATATCTATATTTTCAATTCCTTTTCCTTTGTCTGATATTTCTATTATTATTTCGTTTTCTCTTAATCTTGCAAATATTTTTACAATTCCTGGTTTTCTTTCATATCCATGAATAATAGAATTGGTAACAGCCTCTGATACTGCTGTTTTTATGTCTGCTAGTTCTTCTATTGTTGGGTCTAATTGAGATGCAAATGCTGCTACTGAAATTCTAGCAAAAGCTTCATTTGCTGATTTACTTATAAATTCTATTTTCATTTCATTATCATACTCATTTTTCATTTTTATATAATCCCTTTCTTTAAGTTTTTATGTTGAATTAATACTTGTTTTTATTAGATTGTAGTTGTAGGTATTAATTTTAATATTCCACTCATTTCAAAAATTCTTTTTACACTACTTGTTAAATTAGTTAGTTCTAACTTTCCTCCTAACATTTTTACAAATTTGTATCTTCCTATAATTAATCCGATTCCTGCACTATCCATGAAAGAAACACTATCAAAATCAAATATAACTCTTTTAGGCATATATCTTTCAATTTCATAATCAGCCCTCCTTCTTATCTTTTGTACTGAAAAATCATCAATTTCATCTGTAATTTTGAATACTAACAGCTTGTCCTCTTTATAATAATTAGCTTCCATATTAGCCTCCCTTAAAATTTATATTTATATTATACTCTCTTTTACATTTTTTTCCAAGAGAGAAAAATAAGAAGTTTTGTCTAAAGTAGTCTAATTCAAAAAAACTAGAAGATTAGCAAAAACTATAATGCAAAAAAATAATGTAACAGTGCTTAATAGCATCATTACATTATTTTAAATTTTTCCCTTAAAAAATATATAAATGGAACAACATCTACCCAAACAAACTCAACTGATTACTCTGACTCATTCCATCTAAACATCCAAATTTCTTCAAAAGTTCAGCTACTGAATCTCCTACTTTTGAACGAATTTTCATATCATCTATTGACATAAATTTTCCATCTTTTCTTGCATTTTCAATCCCTAGAGCTGCAACTGTTCCTAATCCTGCAATACTATTTAAAGGTGGTCTTATTCCCTCTTCTTCTACAATAAATTTTGTTGCACTTGATTTATATAAATCTATTGGTAAGAATTTTATTCCTCTTTCATACATTTCTAAGACAAGTTCTAATACCGGATACATTGTCTTGTCTTTCGGAGTTGCATTATTTCCTAATAAGTCAATTTCTTTCATTTTATTTTTTACTTTTTCTTTTCCAAATATCATGATTTCACTGTCAAAATCATCTGCTGCTCTTATTGAGAAAAATGCTGTATAATATGCTTTTGGTTCATGTACTTTAAACCATGCTATCCTAAAAGCATTTGTTACATATGCTGCTGCATGGGCTTTTGGGAACATATATTTAATTTTTTCACATGATTTTATATACCAGTCTGGTACATTATGCTCTTTCATCAAACTTACATATTCTGCCCATTTTGCTGGGTCTTTTAATGCTTTTCCTTTACGAACTGTTTCCATTATTTTAAATGCTGGATTTGGTGGTACTCCTTGTTTTATTAAATATATCATTATGTCATCACGACAACATATTGCTTCTGTTAGTGTTACTGTTCCTTGTTCTATTAAGCTTTGTGCATTTCCTAACCACACGTCTGTACCATGTGATAATCCTGATATACGAATTAACTCATCAAAAGTTGTTGGTTTTGTATCTACTAACATTCCTCTAACAAATTTTGTTCCGAATTCTGGTATTCCAAAACTTCCTACTTCTGAATGTATTTGTTCAGGTGTTACTCCTAGTGCTTTTGTTGAACTAAATATTGACATTGTTTCTTTGTCATCTAGTGGTACTTTTGTTGGGTCAATTCCTGTTATATCTTGTAGCATTCTTATAACTGTTGGATCGTCGTGTCCTAGTATATCTAGTTTTAATAGGTTTGCATCTATTGAGTGATAGTCAAAATGTGTTGTTATGATGTCTGAATTTGGGTCATCTGCTGGGTGTTGTACTGGGCAAAATTCATATATTTCTCTTCCTTTTGGAACTACTATGATTCCTCCTGGATGTTGACCTGTTGTTCTTTTTATTCCTGTACACCCTTGTGATATTCTTTTTATTTCTGCTTGATTTACTGGGATATGTCTTTCTTCATAATAATTTTTAACATATCCAAATGCTGTTTTATCTGCTACTGTACCTATTGTTCCTGCTTTAAAGGTTGTGCCTTTTCCAAATATTACTTCTGTATATTTATGTGCTTTTGCTTGATATTCTCCTGAGAAGTTTAAGTCTATATCTGGCTCTTTATCTCCATTAAATCCTAAGAAGGTTTCAAATGGTATATCCATTCCATCTTTATCTAATTTATGCCCACATTTTGGACATTCCTTATCAGGTAAGTCAAATCCATTTTTTACTCCATAATCTGTAAAGTCTGAATATTTACAGTTTGGACATCTATAATGCGCTGGTAATGAATTTACTTCTGTTATTCCTGTCATATTTGCAACAAAGGAAGAACCTACTGACCCTCTTGAACCAACTATATATCCATCTTCATTTGACTTCCATACTAATTTTTGTGCAATTATATACATAACTGAAAATCCATTTTTTATGATTGAATCTAGCTCTTTATCAAGTCTTGTTTGCACTATTTCTGGAAGTGGGTCACCATATAATTCATGTGCTTTATTATATGCTATATCTTTAATAGTTTGCTCACATCCTGGTATGTGTGGAGGACATTTTTCAGGTGATATAGGACTTATTTGGTCACACATATCTGATATTTTATTTGTATTTGTTACAACAACTTCATATGCTTTTTCTTTTCCTAAATAACTAAATTCATCTAGCATTTCTTCTGTTGTTCTTAAGTATAGTGGTGCTTGATTATCTGCATCATCATATTTTTGTCCAGCTTCTAATATACGCCTATATATTTCATCTTGTGGGTCCATAAAGTGAACATCACAAGTTGCTACTACTGGTTTATTTAATTTTTCTCCTAATGCTACTATTTTTCTATTTATATCTCTTAAAGCTTCTTCATCAGCAACTTTTTCATTTCTTATTAAAAATTCATTATTTCCAGTTGGTTGAATTTCTAAGTAATCATAGTCACTTGCAATTTCTTCTATTTCTTCATCTGTTTTACCTAGTTCTATTGCTTGATATACTTCTCCTGCTTCACAAGCACTTCCTAGTATTAATCCTTCTGAATATTTTTTATATAAACTCTTTAAAATTCTTGGTTTTCTATAAAAATAATGTAAATGTGACAATGATACTAATTTATACATATTTCTTAGCCCTACATAATTTTTAGCTAATATTATTGCATGATATGTCTTTAATTTTTTATACTCTTCTTTTTTGGCTTCTGAATCTGCTGCAACTCTGTCTATATCTTCAACTATCTCAGCACCTTTTTTCTTTAACATATCTATCATTACCTTAAACACTTTAACAGTTGTATCAACATCATCTAAAGCACGGTGTGCTACTTCTACTTTTATTCCTAAATTTTCTGCTATTTTTCCAAGTTTGTATTTTTTATAATCAGGGAATAAATCTTTTGCTAAGCTTAATGTATCTAAATATGTATAATTAAATTCATATCCTAAAGCTTTTGCATTTTGTTTTAAGAACCCTACATCAAAGTTTGCATTATGTGCTACTATTACAGTTTCTTTATCATCTCCTAAAAATTCTAATATTTTTGGAAATACTTTTTCTATGGTATCTGCATCTTTTACCATTTCATCTGTTATATTTGTTACTTCTGTTACTCTTTCTGGAATATGTTTTTCTGGATTTACAAATGTACTAAATTCCCCTATTACTTCTCCATTTTTTACTTTCATTATTCCTACTTCTGTTATTTTTTCTGTAACAGCTGAAAATCCTGTTGTTTCTAAGTCTAGTACACAATATGTTGTATCTATACTTTGCCCTTTTCCATTATATACTGTTTTTGTATTATCTGGAGCAAGATATGCTTCAACTCCATAAATTATTTTTATATCTTTATTATCATATCCTAACATTTTGTGAGCTTCTGGAAACGCTTGTACTACACCATGGTCTGTTATTGCTATTGATTTCATTCCCCATTTCATTGCTCTTTTTATTAAATCTTTTGCTGATGTCATTGCATCCATTTGGCTCATTTTTGTATGCATATGTAATTCTACTCTTTTTACTTCACTATTATCTTGTCTTACTGTTTTCTTTAATCCTTCACTTTCCACTATTGTATTTGCCATTACTGTTAGTTCGTTAGAAAATGAATCCATTTGAGCATTTCCAGAAATTTTTACCCCTTTTGCATTTTTCATTCTTTTTATTACTTTTTTACTAACATCTTTATTTAAAAATGCTTTACAAGTCATACTACTTGAACCATCATATAAATCAAAACTTAGAA
>CAUWFY010000032.1:0-11608 GCA_963558115.1 uncultured Clostridia bacterium | reverse complement strand
GGAGGAGCAATGCTTGAACAAATAGAAAAAACAATATACAATGTAGCAATTTATATAAGGTTGTCAAAAGAAGATGTAGATAGAGGCTACGATGAAAGTGAAAGCATAAAAAATCAAAGAACATTATTAACAGAATATGTACAGAAATTAGGATGGGAATATGAACTTATAGATATTTATATTGACCAAGGTTACACAGGAACAAACTTTAACAGACCAGCTTTTCAACAAATGATTAGAGATATCAATTTAGGAAAAGTTAATATGGTTGTAACAAAAGACTTATCTCGTTTAGGTCGTGATTACATAGAAACAGGAGAATACATAGAAAAATGGTTCCCTGAAAATAATGTTAGATATGTTTCTGTAACAGATGGAATAGATACCTTTGAAACATCAAATGGAAATAATGATATTGCACCTTTTAAATCAATATTAAATGATATGTATTCAAAAGATTTATCCCAAAAAATTAGGACAGCTTTACATACTATGCAAAAACAAGGAAAGTGGGTAGGAGGAAAGACAGCAATAGGGTATATGAAAGACCCAAACGATAAAAACAAATTAATTATTTGTGAACAAGAAGCGGAAATAGTAAAAACTATTTTTAATATGGCTGTTTCACGGAAATGAGGTAGGAACAATAAAAAACTATCTGAATGACAATAAAATACCAACAGCAAATCAATTAAGGTATAACAAAGCAACATTTTGGGAAAATAAAACAGTGAAAAATATTTTGAAAAATGAAGTATATATTGGAAATACAGTTCAAAATAAAAGAAGTAGAATTAGCTATAAAAACAGAAAAATAAAAAGTAATCCACAAGAACAATGGAATATAGTAGAAAATACACATGAACCAATTATTGATAAGCAGGTGTTTAATAAAGCACAAAAAATGGTAATTGTACAAAGATACAATAGAAATGAAAAAAAACATAAGTTCTTATTAGACGGATTGCTGGTTTGTTATGAATGCAAACACAAAATAGGAGTAAGAGGAAAGAAAAATGGCTATATGTTTATGATATGTAATAATTACCGTAGAAATTCAAAATTAGGACTTTGCACATCACATGGATTTAGTTATGATGCATTAGAAGAAAAAATATTACAATATATAAAAAACATATTTTTAGCAATCAATAGTAAAAAGATAGAATTGAACATAAAAAATAATCGAACAAAACAAGATTATGGAAAAATGCTTAAACAAAAACAAATAGAAATCAATCTTATAAAAGATAACATAGACCAAATGTATGTTGATAAATTAAATAACAAAATAAGCGAAGAAATGTATGAAAGGTTATTTGATAAACTAATAAATGAAGTGAAACAAAAAGAAAAAGAATACGATGAATTAAAGATGCAGAAAGAAGATAATAGGCAAGATGATAGAAGAGAAATAGAAAAGATTGTTAAAGAATTTTTGAAAGTAGAAAAGCCAACCCCTGAAATAATGAAAGTAATCATTAACAAAATAGAAATACATCAAGATAAACAAGTAGATATATATTTTAATTTTAAGAAATTAAATGATTTGAAAGATAAACTTTCATAAAGGCATTAATAAAATGACTAATTTAATATTGAATGTTAAATTAGTCAAAAAATAAAATTTAAACTGTCTACTTTGACCTCAACCAGAAGGAATATCCATGGCAGTACCAATGAAAAATGGAGGAATGAAAAAATCACAAGTCCTATATTATGTAATACTATCAGGAATAACAACAGGAATAGGAGCATTTTTCGGAGCAATAATAGGAACAATATCAGAACAAATAATAGCAATATGCTTAAGTTTCGCAGCAGGAGCAATGTTATATATAGTTTCTCGGAGAGTTAACACCAGAAGCAAATAAACTATATCATGGAAGAATAACAGGTGTGGGAAATATAATTGGATTCTTAATAGGAATGTTTGCAATGATGATATAGAATATTGTTACAATTTAGAAAAAACAACACTAGAAATAATGAATGTTTTTGTTAGTGAAATAGAAGTTAATCAAAATAAATAGGTAGATATTATTTTTAATTTTAAGAATAGAATAAGTTACTTAAAAATCTTGAATAATTGAAAAATATAAAATGTTAAAAGTGTAACAAAAAAT
The DNA here is from genome assembly GCA_963558115.1 of uncultured Clostridia bacterium. GTDB lineage: Bacteria > Bacillota > Clostridia > TANB77 > CAG-508 > CAG-269. The sequence continues at coordinate 9,482 of CAUWFY010000032.1, read as the reverse complement.
AGAAAAACAACAAGTTTTGTTAATGTGTTAACAAAACTTGACAATAAAAAACTAAAAATGTATAATTATAAAGAGGTGATAATTGTGATAAATAGAAAATTATATATTAATAAGTTATTAGCATATAAAGACACAGAATTTATAAAAGTTATTACAGGCATTAGAAGATGTGGAAAATCTAGTTTATTAAAAATTTTAAAAGATGAAATATTAAAAGAAAACAAAAAAGCAAATATTATATATATGAATTTTGAATCATTTGAATTTGATGATATAAAAACTTACAAAGAGATGCATGATTGGATACAAAAAAGAACAAAACAAAATCAAAAAAATTACATATTACTTGATGAAGTTCAAAGAATAACAGGATGGGAAAAAGTTGTCAATGCATTATTAATAGACATTGATAGTGATATTTATATAACAGGCTCAAATGCTTATTTATTGTCATCAGAACTATCAACATATCTCACAGGTAGATATATTGAAATAAAAGTATTGCCACTATCGTTTAAAGAATTTTTAGACTTTACAATTCTTGAAGATGACATAAGTACCGAAGACAAATTTATTGAATATGTAAAATTTGGAGGAATGCCTGGAATTATAACAATAAAAAATAATGAAGACTTGTATGAAAATGCTATAAAAGGAATATATAATACAGTTTTTATGAAAGATGTTGTTGAACGAAATAAACTTATAGATGGAAGCTTATTAGAAAAGATTTTGAAATTTTTAATGAGTAATATTGGAAGTCAAATATCTTCTAAAAAGATTGCAGATTATCTAACAAGCCAAGGTACAAAAATAACACACAATACAGTTCTTAACTATTTGCAAATGCTTGAAAATGCATATATTATATATAAAGCTCCAAGATATGATATTAAAGGGAAAGAAGTATTAAAAACATTAGAAAAATATTATATAGTAGATACAGGAATAAGAAATGTAACATTAGGATTTAGAAATTCTGATTATGGGCATATTATAGAAAATATAGTTTATTTTGAATTATTAAGAAGAGGATATGAAGTTACAATAGGAAAAACAGATACACAAGAAGTTGACTTTATAGCAACAAAATCAAATGATAAAAAGTACTTTCAAGTAACATATACAATGTTAGAAGAAAGTGTAAAACAACGAGAATTGAATCCTTTAAGACAAATAAATGACAATTATGAAAAAATAGTTTTAACAATGGACAAATTATATAATAATAGTTCTGAAGATGGAATTAAGATTAAATATCTAATAAATTGGTTATTAGGAGATGATTAAATGAAAAAGATGAAAACACTTTTTAAACGACAATTTGAAAATCATAATATAATAAAATGTTTAAATGAAGTAGAGCCTGAATGTCAATGGGTATTGAATCGGAGAAGGTTGGGCAACAGAGAAGATAGATGGGACATGTTGTTTAATAAAGGATGGAAAAATTTATAGAAGATATGATTATAAAAAAGGAAGAACTCTGCCACAAGGAGCAATTCCTTGTCAAGAAGAACCTGATCCAATAACAGGGCATTTTCCACATTGGCTTTTATGTACAGAAAATGATCCAAATGCCAAATATTATATAGAAGCATTTGAAAGACAAAAAAATGATAATTTAGAAGAAGGAACTTATGAATTAATAGGGAAACATATAAATGGAAATCCATATAATCTAGATACAGATATTTTAGAAAAACATGGAAAAAGAGTAATTGAAAATGTAGTAAGAAATTATGTGGGAATAAAACAATATCTTGAAAATCATTATATAGAAGGGATTGTTTTTTATCGTAGTAATGGAGAAATGTGCAAAATAAAAAGAAGTGATTTTGGTTTTGAATGGAAAAAATGATATAGTTATTAAAAGTTAAAATAAATGAATACAATGATTATATAAACTAATAGAGCTTTTGAAATTAACAGGATATGTAGTTACAGTTATTTAATAAAAACTCTTGCATTTTTCCGTCACATATAATAAAATACAAACAGAGTTTTGAAAACAAGAAAGGAAGAAAAAATGCAAGATATATTAGAAGGATTAAATGATAAACAATATGAAGCCGTAGTTACCACAGAAGGACCATGCCTAGTAATAGCAGGAGCAGGAAGTGGAAAAACTAAAGTTTTAACACATAAAATAGCATATTTAATAGGGGAAAAGGGAGCTAAACCATGGGATATTTTAGCAATAACATTCACAAATAAAGCGGCAAATGAAATGAAACAAAGAATAACAGACTTAATAGGGGATGACGCAAAAGACATATGGATGGGAACATTTCACTCAATATGTGTAAGAATCTTAAGAAGATTTATAGACAGAATAGGATTTGAATCATCATTTATAATTTTTGACACATCAGACCAAAAAACATTGATAAAAGGATGTATGAAAGACTTAGCAATAGATGACAAATTATTAAATGATAGAGCGATTCAATCAGAAATAAGTAATGTGAAAAATGAAATGCTAGAGCCAGAACAATATGCAGTAAGAGCAAAAGGTGATTTCAGAAAAGAAAAAATATCATCAGTATATACATTGTACCAAAAAAGGCTAAAAGAAAATAATGCAATAGATTTTGATGATATAATAAACTATACAATAAAAATATTAATGGAAAATCCAGATGTATTAGAATACTATTCAAACAAATTTAAGTATGTTTTAGTAGACGAGTACCAAGATACAAACAAAGCACAATTTACATTAGTAACTCTATTAGCATCAAAAAATGGAAATATAACAGTAGTAGGAGACAACGACCAAGGAATATATAGCTTTAGAGGAGCAGACATATCTAACATATTAAACTTTGAAAGAGATTTTCAAGGAACAAAAATAATAAAACTAGAACAAAATTATAGATGTACAGGAAATATTCTAAAAGCAGCAAATGCAGTAATAAAAAACAATGAAGTAAAATACAAAAAGCAACTATGGACACAAAACGAAGAAGGAAATTTACCAAATGTATATTTAGCAGACAATGAATATGATGAAGGTTCATATTTAGCAACTCAAATAGAACATCTAAAAAGAGAAGAATATTATAAATATTCTGATTTTGCAGTATTATATAGAATGAATACACAATCAAGAGCAATAGAAGATATATTCAGAAGAGAAAATATTCCATACAGAATTGTCGGAGGATTAAAATTCTATGAAAGAAAAGAAATCAAGGACATCATAGCATATCTAAGACTAATTCAAAATGGTTCTGACAATCTAAGCTTAAAAAGAATAATAAACGAACCTAAAAGAGGAATAGGAAAAACAAGTTTAGAAAAAGTTGAACAACTAGCAGAACAAAACGAAGTATCAATGTATGAAGTAATAAAAAATGCAGAACAATATGGATTAAATAGGGTATATCTAAATTCAAGAGAATTTGTTAATACAATAGAAGAACTAAAAGAAGAAAAAGAGAATTTAACAATATCAGAATTAATCAAAAAAACATTAAAGAAAACAGGCTACACAAAAGCACTAGAAAATGAAAATACAATAGAAGCTGAAAACAGAATAGAAAACTTGGAAGAATTTTTAACAGTAGCAATAGAATTCGAAGAAGAATTTGCAGAAAATTCTTTAAGTGAATTTTTAGAAGGAATTACCTTATCAAGTGACTTAGATAATGTTGAAGAAACAGAAGATGTAGTAACATTAATGACATTACATAGTGCCAAAGGACTAGAATTCCCAGTAGTATTTTTAATAGGAATGGAAGAAGGAATATTCCCAGGGTATAAATCAATTTCAGAGCCAACTGAACTAGAAGAAGAAAGAAGACTATGTTATGTAGGAATAACAAGAGCAAAACAACAACTATTTTTAACTTGCAGCAAACAAAGAACAATATTTGGTTCGACAAGTTATAATCCAGTATCTAGATTTATAAAAGAAATACCACAAGAATTACTAGAGGGATATCAAGATGTATTTGGGGAAGAAACAAATAAAGGTCAAATATTTAAAGACTCATCATACAGCTGGAGCTATGGAAGTAAAGATAATGGAAATATAAAAACATACAAAATAACAGAACAACAACCTAAAGTAGCAGCAAGTAACAAAAATACAGGATTCTCATTTGGAAAAACAGCAGAAAGCTTCTTAAACAATTTAGGAAAACCAAAAACAAACCAAAATATAGACCTATCAAAATATGAAGCAGGAGTAAGAGTATTCCACAAAAAATTCGGAGAAGGAACTATAAACACAGTAGAACCAGAAGGAGAAGACTTAAAAGTAGATATAAACTTTGACAAAGTAGGACATAAAAGACTAATGGCAAAATTTGCAAAACTAGAAATAATTTAAATTTTTATAAGAACTGTTTCCAAGAAGAAATAATTATATTTTCTTGGGGCAGTTTTTTGTATATGAAGTAATTGCAATTTAATATATGTTACTTTGGGTTTTACATAAAATAAATACATAATTTGACAATGCCAATAAAAAATGCTAAAATTGTATTAATGAGGCAATTTTAAAATAAGCTATAGAATATTATAGAAAGGGGATATGGTAAATGAATAAAAACTTTAAGATTTTAATAAGTTTTATAATGAGCTTTTTAATGTTTGGAATTTTTAACATGACAATATCAAATGCAGAAAGTAAAGAAGTAGTAGATGTAGTCTTGTTTTGGGGACAATCAAATATGGTAGGCTATGCAGGTAGGAGTTCAGCTGAAAATGAAAAGGATGAGAGAAATGGAGCTTTTAATGAGATATTACCAGAAATAAAAGATAATGCAACAACAATGGGACATGTAAATGTACAATTAAAACCTGGTACAGCATATGAATACTTATATAGTACAAATTCTTTAAAAGAAATAACTGCAGATACTGAAAAACTAGGAGAAAACTTAACGGCAAGTATGCAAGATGGAAAATTAGAAATAAAAGAAAGAACAAACAATAAGCAGGTATTATCAGCACAACAATCATTTGGTACTAATATGATACCACAATTTTGTAAAACATATAACGAAAAAACGGGGAGAAAAGTTGTAGCAGTATTTGTTGCAAGAGGTGGACAAGAAATTGCTAACTTTTTGCCAAGAGATGAATTAATTGAAAATTCATCTTCATATAAAAGGGATAATACCAAAGTGGATAGTTATATCTACGAAACAATGAAAGAAAAATATTTATCAGCATTAAATTATTTAAAAGATAATGGTTATTCAATAGGAAGAAAATTATATGTAGCTTTTCAAGGAGAATCTGATAGAGCATATGCAACAAAAGATAAGGATTATGCAACCAAATATTATAATAGATTCTTAAGTGTACATAATCATTTGAAAACAGATTTAAAAATAGATTTTGGAGCAGTAGTATATAATGGAGGAGCATATAAAGAAGGAGATAAGTATGATGAAGGCTTAAAGAGAATTTATGAGGCACAAAAAAAATTGGTAGTAGAAGAAAAAGATATTGTAAAAGGAAGTATATTTGCAAAGAAAAATTATAAAGAGAAAAGTAAAATGTGCTTAGAAGGGAATGAAATACACTTTACATCAGCGGCATTAAGTCAAATAGGATATGAAACAGCTAATAATATATGTAATAATGTAATTGAAAGAACATTACAAATAAAAATGGCAAATCGTGCACCAAGAATCAATTTTACTACTGAAGGTGATAAATTAGCTTTTTATCTAAAGGAAGCAGGAAATACTAAATCTGTTTTGGTAAAAACAGGTAAAGATGAACTAATAAAGAAAACATATAATACTAGTGATTCAAAAATAAAATTAACTATATCAAAAGGTTTACCTAAAGTAGGAAGTAAAAATAAGTATTATATAAAAACTCATGATAAAGATACTGTATCATCAGAAATTGTAACAGTAAAAAGAAATTCTAGTTCAAAATATTCAATAAATAGAGGACCATTAATTCAAAAGATATATCCTTTAGGTTCAAAAGTATATGTAATGATTTCAGATGGTAGTGGAGTAAAATCAATTGAAACAAGTCAAGATGGAAAAGAATATAAAAATCAAAAAATAAAAGAGTTTAGATATACAAATGGAGAGAAAAGTAATATAGTAGAAGTAGAGTTAGACAAAAATGATTTTAATAAACAGGGAAATGACTGGAGTATATATATAAAGGCAACGGATGGAAGTAGTTTATCAAGTGTACGTAAGGAAAAAATAGTATTAAGTATGTAATAAAAAAATAGGAAATTTTCTCTATAAAGTAACTCCTAATTTATTAACTAAAAAAGTTTAATAATAAGGAGTTATTTTTTATTGTATAGGAACTATCTTTTTATTTTTACCTTATATAAGATTTTTATGTATATAACAAGTAAATTTGACCTAAAAAATATGATTAAACAAAAAAAGACTGCCAATTGAAAAATATGATTATTTCCCTTAAGGCAGTCCTATAACCTATTGTTGTAATTCACTCTTAACAGTATTTACCTCTGTAACAGTAGCTTTTTGAGCTGGAATATAATATCCCTTAGATTGAGCAATTTTAAAAAGTTCATATTGAAAACTCTCATCACTATTTCTAATTTGTTGAAAAGTTTGTCTTAATTGCATATTTTCAGATTCAGAAATTGCTGTTTGATAAGCTGTTAAATCAGACTTAACACCAGCTAAAATATCATTAACCATTGTTTTTTCGTCCATTATAAATCCTCCCTACTAATTATTTAAAAAAGTCATTAATTTTTGTTTTGTATTTAAAGCATCTTGAGCTGATTTTGTAAATAGTTGCTTTATTTGAGGGTCAACAGCTTGAGAAGAATAAGTATTTAATTTTTGATAAGCTGTTTCATGAGCTCCTATTAAATGTCTTAAATGTTGTAATTCCATTTGGTTTAAATCTGCCATAATATCAGTCCTTTCTATTAAATTCTTTAATAAGTATTTCCTAAATTTAGCTTTTTATACTTTAAAATAAGAATAATATTATAAAATTGAAAAATCAAAACAAATTAAAAGAAGTAGTTAATAAAAATTAAAACTAAAACTCTTAAGATATTATTATCTAATGCGAACCAAAGTCGAATTTGAAGGAAAATGAAAATAATAAATTTGAACTAATATTTATAAATGTAGAAAATAAAATTAAAAAATATAGAAATTTAAAAAAGAGAGAAAAAATGTATAAAATGAAGATAAAACAAAATAAATAACTCAAAGCTAGGGAAATTAAACTTTCATAATCATTGCAAAAAAGAAAATATTACAATATTATTACAATAGATTTACAAAGGAGATTGTGTAATGTTAAAAAAGGTATTAATACATACTAGAAGGGGAATTAAATTTATCATACTATTTTTAATTGCTACATTTTTAATAATTGGAGCAGTTGCTTTTTTGTATAAACCAACATATAGTGTTCATATTAATGGTCAACAAGTTGGATATACAGCAAATAAATCAGAATTACAAAAAAGAATTAACGATTATGTAGAAAATGGTGATGGAAGCAATAAAAATATTGCGTTTGTTCAAGTAGATAGTTTACCAGAATATAAATTATGCCTGTTAAAAAGAAATATTGTAACAAATGACGAAGAAATATATCAAAAGACAATAAATGAAGGAATACCATATTATAGATATTATGCAATTTTAGACAATAATGAAGAAAAATACTATGTTTCTTCTTTTGAAGAAGCAGAAAAAGTAGTAAATGACTTAAAAGAAAAAGGAAGTACAAATATAGAAAGTATTTCAATTTCAGAAAAATATGAAACAGATTTAAAAACATTAACATCAACAGAAGAAGTTGTTTCAAAATTATATATAGAGCCAGTAAAGACTGTAACTGTTGCAAAAAATGCAAATACAGGCTCAAGAGCAAGAGCTTCTGGAAGTGTCAATACATCAAGTAAAATATCAGGAGGGAAAGCTTCATTAGGAATATCTTTAATTAGACCAGTATCAGGAACAATTACATCAAGATTTGGAGTTAGGAGCAATATAAGAAGTTCATCACATACAGGACTAGATATAGCTGCACCAACAGGAACACCAGTAAAAGCAGCATCATCAGGAACAGTAACATTTTCAGGATGGAAAGGGTCATATGGATATATGATAGTAATTTCTCATGGTAACGGAGTTCAAACATATTATGGACATTGTAGTAAGCTATATGCTAAAAATGGACAAAAAGTTTCTCAAGGAGATGTAGTTGCATCAGTTGGTTCAACAGGAAACTCAACAGGACCACATTTACACTTAGAAATTAGAGTGAATGGAACAGCATATAATCCACAAAATTATATATATTAAAAAAATACCTTAAAGAATTAAAAAAATCTTTAAGGTATTTTTTATTTGTTTATATGTGTTTGCTCCTAAAATAACTATGTCTATGTTTTTTATAAACTTTTCATAGCCATAGTCACTAGCATATTCCTTATTATTGCCGATAATCCATTCTACACTTCCTTTATTATCTGCAATAAAGCCATCTAAACTTTATGAAATATATAAAATTACTTTTCTTTCCATATTAATTTTGACTTCTTTATAATTTGTAGCTCTAATTACTTAAAATATATTTTTTATCATCTTTTTTAGAGCCAAATTTTTCATATAATTTTATTGCATCTCTGGATTAACTGCATCAAGTTCGATTTTTTTACATTCAATTTCATCAAGAAAATATAAAATCATTTACATCTGCCTTTTTATATATCCTCCTTTTCAAATTTAACAATAAATTACTATAAATCTATTAAATCACACAATTGTAATTTGTCTTTATTGTTCTTCTAAAAGCTTTTTCAATTTTTCTAGTGCTTTCATTTCCATTAATCCATCTAATTCATTTTGCGCCCACTCAAAATATTCAAACTCTGTTCCACCATTCTTTTCAATACAAGTATATCTTACAAAATAATCTCCATTTAATCTTTTTAGTGTAAATGTTATTGGTGGCTGAAAATCAATCATTTCATATTCATTCCAAATATTAGAATCTACACCTATATTTTTTAACTTAGTTCCTAATTTTACAGGTCTTTCTAATGGAATTTCTTCCTTTACAGAATCAATCCATTTTGGTACATTATTTGATTCTAATGAATACTCAAATACATCCTTTATAGGTTTATTAATAAATATTGTTAATTTATTTTCTCTCATTTTAATCATCCTTTCAACTTACTATTTATATTATTCTTCTTTACTTAACTCTACTATATTTATCCCTTCATATTGGTAAGTATTATGTTTATTATAATAGTTCTATTTCGAAAAATCAAATTTTTTTATTTTTTTGGAATATTATTCTTATAACAAATCCATTAGCTACAAAAACTCTAATATTATATTTTTTGAACTTTAATTCTAGAAATTAAGAATTTAGTCGTATATAATTAAATATTAGAAGCCACAAAATATTTAATTCCCAAAGAAATAGCATTTTTCTTAAAAATTATTTTTCCATGCTCAAATAATTTTGATTCA
>CAUWFY010000031.1:0-11730 GCA_963558115.1 uncultured Clostridia bacterium | reverse complement strand
TGATGATGAAATAGCAGAAAACATTGAAAAAATTGTAAATCAATTAAAGCAATTAGCAACAGAAGTTACTATTGTAAACTATAAAGAAAAAGTTGCTTAATATAGTATATAAAAGTAAACAATTAGAATAAAAGTTCTAAAAATCAATATAATCATTGATTTTTAGAACTTTTAATATATACAAATTAAATTGAGAAAGTAAATATATGAGACATAAATAACAATAAATAGAGAACAATAATTCCCACATTCACAATTTATGTAAAGAAAACATAAAATATAGCAAAAGAAAAAAGGAGGCAGAAAAATGTCAAAATACATAATAGAAGGTGGAAGAAAAGTAGAAGGAAGAGTAAAAATATCAGGTTCAAAAAATTCAAGTTTACCAATAATAGCGGCAACAATACTAAATGGAGGAAAAACAACCCTATATAATGTACCAGAAATAAAAGACACACAAATGATGTATAAAATATTAGAAACCTTAGGAGCAAAAGTAGAAAAAAAGAATAATAAAGTAATAATAGATACAAGTAAAATAGAAAAACTAGAAATACCAGAAGAACTAATGCATCAAATGAGGTCATCAGTAATATTAGCAGGAGCAATGCTAGGAAAATATCATAAAGCAACATTTACATATCCAGGAGGATGTGACATAGGAACAAGACCAATAGACCTACATTTAAAAGCATTTGAAAAATTAGGAATAAATATTGACAAAAACTATGGAAAAATAAGTTGCTTTTGTGATAAAATAAAAGGGGAAAAAATTGACTTTGAATTTCCAAGTGTAGGAGCAACAGAAAATGCAATATTAGCAAGTTGTTTAGGAGAAGGAACAACAATAATTACAAATGTAGCAAGAGAACCAGAAATCATAGATTTACAAAATTTCTTAAATAGAATGGGAGCAAAAATAAAAGGAGCAGGGTCAAACAAAATAGAAATAGAAGGTGTGAAAAAACTAAAAGATGTAAGTTACAATATCATGCCAGACAGAATTGAAACTGGAACATTTTTATGTTTAGCAGCGATATCAGGAGGACATTTAATTTTAGAGAATGTGGATTCATCTCATATAGTACCAATAATAGACAAACTAGAAGAAACAGGTTGCAATATACAAATAAATAAAGACAAAATGGAAATATTAGCTCCTAAAAAATTAAAAGCAATAGATATAAAAACAATGCCATATCCAGGTTTTCCAACAGATATGCAATCAATATTTGCAACAACACTAACAATAGCAAAAGGAACATCTATAATAGTAGAAAATATATTTGAAAACAGGTATAAATATACACAAGAATTAATACGAATGGGGGCAAAAATCTCAATAGAAGGAAAAACGGCAATTATAAAAGGTGAAAGAAAGATATATGGAGCAACTGTAAAAGCAACAGATTTAAGAGGAGGAGCAGCAATGGTATTAGCAGGAACAGTTGCAAAGGGAAAAACAACAATAGAAAATATTGATTATATATTGAGGGGATATGAAAAATTTGATAAGAAATTACAAGCAATAGGTGTAAATATAAGAATAGAAAATTAATGGAAAAGTAAATTGATGAAATTAAAATGATAAGCAAATAAGCAAAGATTTTGAAGTAAATATGTGAAAAGATAGTTTAGCATTTATTATATAGAAAATGCTATGAAATCTTTTAGTTTTGCAACACTAAGTGAAAGTAAATTTAATATTAAAATTTATTTTCAAAAGAAATCTTATAAAATAAAACAACAATAGATTTTGTTTAGAAAGTAAATTTTAATATTAATCTTTTATTGTATAGGAAAAATCGACTTTTATCTTGACCCTATATAAGATTTTTCCGTATACAACAAGTAAAAGTGACCTTTGAAAGGACCCGCGATAGCTTTGCTTGTGAAGTTTCGCTACTTTTCTTACTTTATATTGTAAAACTAAAATATTTTATATGTTTTCCATATAATAAAAATCATACGAGGGAGGAATTAAATTGCCAAAAAAACCTAAAGAAGAAAATATAGATTTATATCGCTTCAATAATGGACAAGACCAAAATATTGAAAACTTAATGGAAAGAAAAAAAGAAAGAGAAAAGAGAATTAAAGAAAGAAACAATATACAAAAAGAAGAAAATGAATTTGATTTTGATACAGAAACAGTTATTGGAATGACAAATAAAAATAATAAAAAGAAACAAGATGAAATGAAAAAAGAATTTGCCAAAAAGCAAAGAAAAAGAGATAAGAGACTAAAAAGAATAAAATTCTTCTTGAAATTAATTTTGCTTATAGGTGTGTTAAGTGGAATAATAGCTTTTGCAACTTGTTCACCAATATTTAATATACAAAATATTGAAGTAGTAAATAATAGCCAATTAAGTCCAGAAACAATAGTCAGTTTATCAGAATTATCGGTAGGTCAAAATATTTTCAAATTTTGGAAAAATGATGTAGAAAATAAAATTAAATCTAATGCATATATTAAAAATGTTGAATTAAAAAGAGAATTTCCAAATAAAATTCAAATTAATGTAGAAGAAAGAGAAGCTAAGTTTAGTGTACCAGTATTAGGAGAATATGCATATATAAGTACACAAGGATACATTTTAGAAATTACACAAAATGAACTAAATTTACCAATAATAAATGGTATATCAACAAAAGAAGAGGAAATAAAAGTAGGAAATAGATTAGAAAATAAAGACTTAACAGAATTAGAAATTATTTTAAAAATCATGAATGCAATGAAAGAAAATCAATTAGATAAAGAGGTCACAACCATTGACATTAGCAACAAAAATGATTATATTATATATATGCAAAATGAGAAGAAGAAAATCCATTTAGGAGATGGATCTAATTTAAGTAATAAGATGTTATATGTAATTGCAATAATAAATGAAGAAAAAGGTAAAGAAGGCGAAATTTTTGCAAATGGAGATTTAAATCAAAAATTCAAAGTGTATTTTAGAGAAAAAGTATAAATTAGCTAGATTAATTTGTTCTTATGAAAGGAAAGAGAGTAAAGATGACAAATAAAAAAGTAGTCAGCCTAGTTTTAGGAATAATGTGTTTTGCTTTGACTTTAGGAATATGTGTACAAATAAGAACTGTAAAGAGTACAAACTCTACAGTTAGTCAAAATTATGAAGCAAATAATTTAAGAGCAGAAGTATTAAAATATAAAGAAAAATATGACAATAAATATAAAGAATTAGAACAAGCAGAAAAACAATTGGAAACAGAAAGAAAAAAAGCAACACAAAACAATTCAGATTTAAAAGAAATGGAAAATAAAATAAAACAAGGAAATAAACTAACAGGAATGTCAGAAGCTAATGGGCCAGGAGTGATAATAACTTTAACAGATGGAAAAAGTATATCGACATCAACTTTAAATCCTAGCGAATTATTAGTTCATGATATTGATGTATTAAGTGTGGTAAACGAATTAATAAATGCAGGAGCAGAAGCAATTTCAATAAATGACCAAAGATGGGTAGCAAATACTGCAATATCTTGTAGAGGAAATACAATAGATATAAATGGAGAGCGAATAGGTGCACCATTTGTGATAAAGGCTATTGGATTGCCAGAATATTTATCAGGTTTACAAAGACCGGGAGGATACTTATATATATTAAAAGAGGCAAATGTAGGAGTTAATCTAGAAAAATCAAATAATATAACTATACCAAAATATACAGGTACAATAAAGTTTAAATATATGCAAAACATAAAGTAGGAGGGAGTAAATGAAAAAGGTTATAAAAAAAGGAAAAATAACAATGACAATTACTATTGGAATTGCTTGTTTTGCATTAGTATCTGTAATGATGATGCAATTTAAAATAGTAAATGAAACAGATATAACATCAATAGAAAATATGCAAGAAGCTGAATTAAAAACAGAACTTGCAAATTGGAAATCAAAATATGATGATATAAATCAAAAATATGAAGATACAGTAAGTAAAATTGAAAAATATAAAAATGATGAACAAACCAATAATGAATCAAGTAAATTATTAGAAAATGAATTAGAACAAAATAATATGTTACTAGGCCTAACAGATGTTCAAGGAGAAGGAATAGTAGTAACCTTAAAAAGTGGACAAGAAGCAAAGACACCAATAAATGCAGACGACTTATTAATGATAGTAAATTCACTTAAATTTGCAGGGGCAGAAGCTATTTCAATAAATGGTCATAGAATTGTAAATATAACAGACATAACTTATATAACAAATGAATTTGTAAAAGTTAATGGGCAAAGAATATTAGAGCCATACGTAATAAAAGCAATAGGGAATCAATCATATTTAGAGACAGCTTTAAAAGGAACAGGTGGAACAGTTGAACAATTAGAAACTTTAGGTCATATTGCAACAATAGAAAAAGACAATAAAATCCACATAGATAAATACAATCAAGAAATAAACATAAAATATATAGAATAGAAATAATTCGATAACATATAAATAAAAAAATTTCAAAAACTTTTGAAAAGGGCTATAAACAATAGCAGATTTAAAAAGTAAAAAAAGAAAGGTAGGAAAATATAATGTTATTTATAGCTATATTAATAGGATGCATATTAGGAGCTATATTAGGTTTAAATGCACCAATGATTTCATATACATATTCTAGTTATTTAGCAATAGCTATTATAGCTGCACTTGATTCAGTATTTGGAGGAATAGCTTCAGTAATAAAAAAGAATTTTGATTTAAAAATATTTATATCAGGATTTTTTGGCAATGCTATTTTAGCAATTTTATTGACAATTTTAGGACAAAAATTAAATGTTGATATATATTTAGCAGCAATAGTTGTTTTTGTATGGAGAATGTTTATGAATTTAGGAACAATAAGAAGATACTATGTAGAAAAATGGACAAATAAATTAAAAGATAAAGGAAATAAAAAATCAAAAGAAATAGTAAAAGAAGAAAAATAATACTTTTTCTTTTTAGATAATTGGCGAAAAATGTCAAAAATGAGTGTTACAATATTATTGCGAAATTGTTACAAAAATATTACAATTACTATTGACTTTTTTTGTGAAATGTAATATATATACATTTAGAAAAATTTATACTAAAAATTGGAGGAATTAACTTGGCTATCGGTGATATCATAGTAGGTATTGATATAGGGACAAGCAAGGTTTGTACAGTTGTAGGAGAAGTAAACAACTTTGGACAAATTGAGATTATAAGCAATACCTCATATAAATGTAGTGGACTAAAGAAATGCAAGATAATAAATGAAGATGAAATAAGTTTAAGTATAGCAAAAACAATAAAAGATGCCGAAGAAGAAACAAATTTAAAAATTAATTCAGCATATGTAACGATTCCAGGAAAATATGTAACAATTGTTCAAAATATGATAACAAAAGAAGCTAGAGATAAATATTCAGGAATATCAGTACGAGATGTTCAAAATGCAATAATGCAAGTAAAAGATATAGAAATTCCTGATGGAAAAACATTAATAGATATTGTACCAGATAAGATTACGTTAGAAAATGGGACAGTTGTAACAGACCCAGTAGGAAATTTAAGTTCAAGTTTTACAATAAGTGCACAAATAATATTAGCAGAAAAAGATTATGTTAGACAATTACATAATATTTTCAAAAAAGCAGGATTAGATATAGATGGAATAGTACCAACAACATTGGCAGAAAGAAATTTAGTTTTAGATAATAATGAATTACATGATAATATAATGTTATTAGATATAGGAGCAGGAAATACTGATATAGGAGTATTTGAAGGCTCAAGTTTTGTATATACAAATTCAATTCCATTAGGAGGAGACAATATAACAAATGATATTGCAGTAGTTCTTAATATATCAGAAGAAGAGGCAGATAAATTAAAAAGACAATATGGACTAGCTTTAAAATCTTTTATAGATAATGATAATGATATTATTTTAAACACATCAAAAGATGCAAATAAAAATAGAATCATAAAAAGTTCTGAATTAATAGAAATAATAGAAGCTAGAATAGAAGAAATATTTACAATAATAAATAAAAATATTACCAATAGTGGAGTAAAACAAAAAATAAATAATGTAGTTTTAACAGGTCAAGGTATAGTTAATATAAATAAAAGTGATGTTGCTGGGAAGATTAACTTGAATATACCAGTAAAAATATCAACAGGAAGAGCAATAAGCACAGTAAAACCAACATATAGAACAAGTTATGCATTAGTAAGATATATAGCAGCAAGACCATTTGCTAAAACTGTTTCAAGCAGTATAGATACACAAAACAATGAAAATTTTATAAAAACAATAATAGAAAAAATAAAAGAGTTTTTCTATTCATAAAACAAAAATTTTAAAATATAAAGGGAGGAAAAACTAAATGATGGATTACAATGATGATAATAATATTGCAATGATGGATGGAACTGCAACAATAAAAGTTATAGGTGTAGGAGGAGCAGGAAACAATGCTGTAAATAGAATGATTGATGCAGGAATAAAAGGCGTTGATTTTATAGCAGTAAATACAGATAGACAAGCTCTTCAAACTTCAAAAGCAAATACAAAAATCCAAATAGGAGAAAAAATAACAAGAGGATTAGGTGCAGGAGCAAATCCTGATATTGGTGCTCAATCAGCTGAAGAAAGTAAAGCTGAATTAGCAGAAGTATTAAGAGGAGCAGATATGGTATTTGTTACAGCCGGAATGGGTGGAGGAACAGGTACAGGAGCAGCACCAGTTGTTGCACAAGCTGCAAAAGAAATGGGAATATTGACAATAGGAGTTGTTACAAAACCATTTACTTTTGAAGGTAAAAAAAGACTTTCACAAGCTGAAAGAGGAATCGAAAGTTTAAAAGGAAAAGTAGATACATTAGTAGTAATACCAAATGATAAATTATTACAAATAATAGATAGAAAAACATCAATAATCGAAGCTTTCAAAATGGCTGATGATATATTAAGACAAGGTGTACAAGGAATATCAGACTTAATTGCTATACCAGGTCTTGTAAACTTAGACTTTGCCGATGTAAAAACAATAATGTTAAATACAGGAATGGCACATATGGGTGTAGGTAGAGCATCAGGAGAAAATAGAGCAGAAGATGCAGCAAAAGAAGCAATTCAAAGTCCATTACTAGAAACATCAATAGAAGGAGCAAGAGGAGTAATAATCAACATAACAGGTGGAGAAGACTTAGGATTACACGAAGTAAATACAGCAGCAGAATTAGTACAACGTAGTGTAGACCCAGAAGCAAATATAATCTTTGGTACTGTAACAGATCCATCAATGGAAGATGAAATACAAATAACAGTTATAGCAACAGGATTTGAAAAACCAGAACCAATTTCAAGTTTAGGTGTTGATAATATTTCAAAAACTTGGGAGAAAAAAGTTACTTCAATTCCATCAAGCTCAGAAATTAGTTCTTCTCAAAATGATTTAGATATACCATCATTCTTAAGAAAGAATAGAAATAAAAATATATAAAAGTGTGGCTGTCCTTATAGAATATAGAAATATATTTTTGGGTACAGTCTTTTTAATTATGATTTCGTATGATTTCGGGGTCGGAGATAAAAATCATGATTGGATAATTAAAAATAAAATAAATTAATATTCTTATTTCCAATCATGATTTTTGTCTCCGACCCCAAAATCACGACCCCAAAATCATCTCAAAAAAGGTCGTTTCTTTTAGATATTTTTTAAAAATAAATTAATTATAAGAGTTTTTGTCAAATATTTCTTTGATTCTACAATAGAAAAAGACAGTATTTTTATAACATAGGTAGTACAATATTTTTACAGGTGATTATATGACTATTTATGTTGATGTAGTATTAATAGAAAATCTAATTATGAATTACATTATTTTATTTGCGACAAGTATAATATTGAAAAACAAATCCAAATTTTGGAGATTGTTATCAGCAAGTTTAATAGGAGCAATTTATACTGTAATTTCATATATTTCAAATTTAAAAATTTATTCAAGTATGATTTTAAAAGTGATTTTATCAATAATAATAGTATATGTAGCATTTAATCCCCAAAATATAAGAAAAATGTGGAAGGCTTTGCTGATATTTTATTTAACTTCGTTAGTGTTTGGAGGTGCAGCTTTTGCTTTAATTTATATAGTAAAACCACAAGAACCATTTTTGAAAAATGGTTTGTTTCTAGGAACATATTCTTTGAAAACAATATTATTATCAGGTGTTGTAGCATTTTTTATAATAATATCAGCTTTTACAGTAGTAAAAAATAAGATTTCAAAAAAAGATATGTTTTGCAATATAAAAGTAAAATTAAATGGTAAAGAGATAGAAACAAAAGCAATGTTAGATACAGGAAATTTGCTAAAAGAGCCAATAACAAATATACCAGTAATAGTAATAGAACATACATTATTATATGAATGTATACCAAAGCAAATATTAAACAATATCGAAGCCATTTTAGGAGGTGATTTTTCTAAAATACCAAATGATATAAAACAAAAATATATGACAAAGTTAAAGTTTATACCTTTTTCATCTTTAGGAAAACAAAATGGAATGTTACTAGGAATAAAACCCGAATATGTGATTATAAAAGATGAAAATGATGAAGAAAAGAAGTTAAAAGAAATAATAATAGGAATATATAACAAATCTTTAACAAAAAGGGGAGAATATAGAGCTTTAATGGGACTAGAATTATTTTAAAGAAGGAAACTAATTCAAGTTTAATAATAAAAAGTGGATTATAGTAATATATTAAAATGCGAAATTTTATTGTTATTAGATAGTATTTGAGTAAAATTAAGGAATGATGAGAGGCACTCTATTTAATTTCAATAATTATACAATAATAGGTTATAGGTAAAACCTTTATTAAAAACCTAAATATATTATACAAGGAATGAGAGTTAAAATGAAGTTTGTTGATTTTGTAAAAAATAGTATTTCTTCAATATGTGCAAAATACTTGAATGATGATGAAGAAATAGAATATTTACCAATATTTTATATAGCAGGAAGCCAGACATTACCACCACCACTACCACCAGAGGAAGAAGAAGAAATGATAAAAAGACTGTCAGAAGAAAATAACTTAGAAGCAAGGCAAATTTTAGTAGAAAGAAATTTAAGATTGGTAGTATATATAGCAAAAAAATTTGAGAATACAGGAATTGGTATAGAAGATTTAATATCAATAGGAACAATAGGACTTATGAAGGGCGTAAATACTTTTAATACTGGGAAAAATATAAAACTTGCAACATATGCATCAAGATGTATAGAAAATGAAATACTAATGTTTTTAAGAAAAAGCAATAAACTAAAAGGTGAAATATCAATAGATGAACCTTTAAATAAAGATGGAGATGGTAATGAATTATTGCTTTCAGATATTTTAGGAACTGAGCCAGATATTACATCAAGAAATTTAGAAGATGAAGTTGATAAAACACTTTTAAGAGCAGCTATTTTAAAATTAAATGAAAGAGAAAAAGATATAATGGAAATGAGATTTGGATTTAATACAGGAAAAGAAAAAACACAAAAAGAGGTAGCAGATGAATTACGGAATATCACAAAGTTACATATCAAGACTAGAAAAAAAGATAATAAATAAAATGAAAAAAGATATTGCAAGTAAAATAGGATAATGAATAAAAAGCCTAATTTTGGAAATACTAAACCTAAGTATTTTTAAAAGGAGGTTTTCTTTTTGCTAAACAAAGTAGAAATATGTGGTGTAAATACATCAAAATTACCTTTATTAAGCAAACAAGAAAAAGAGGAATTATTTATAAAAATAAAAGAAGGAGATAACGAAGCAAGAAACAAATTTATTAATGGTAATTTAAGATTAGTGTTAAGTGTAATTCAAAGATTTTATGGAAGAGGAGAAAATGCAGATGACTTATTTCAAGTAGGATGTGTAGGTTTAATTAAAGCAATAGATAATTTTGATTTGAGTCAAAATGTGCAATTCAGCACATATGCAGTACCGATGATTATAGGAGAAGTAAAAAGATATTTAAGGGACAATAATAGTATAAGAGTAAGTAGGTCAGTTAGAGATTTAGCATATAAAGTGATACAATTTAAAGAAAAGTTCAACAAAGAAAATGGAAGAGACCCTAAAATAGAAGAAATTGCAAAAGAATTAGAAGTGACAAAAGAAGATATATCATTTAGTTTAGATGCAATACAAGATCCAGTATCTTTACAAGAACCGGTATATAATGATGGTTCAGAGAATATATATATAATGGACCAAGTAAAAGATAGTAAAAAT
This sequence comes from uncultured Clostridia bacterium, assembly GCA_963558115.1. Classification (GTDB taxonomy): domain Bacteria; phylum Bacillota; class Clostridia; order TANB77; family CAG-508; genus CAG-269. The sequence continues at coordinate 1,427 of CAUWFY010000031.1, read as the reverse complement.
ACAGATGAATTATGGGCAGAAAAAATGACAATAAAAGGGGCATTAGAAAGATTAAATGATAAAGAAAAAATGATAGTAACTAAAAGATTTTTTGATGGAAGAACTCAAATGGAAGTAGCCGATGAAATAGGAATATCACAGGCTCAAGTATCAAGATTAGAAAAAAGTGCGATACAACATATAAGAAAGTGGTATAAATAAAAATAAAAAGATATTTTTTAATTGGTGGCAAGATGAATTAAAAATATCTTTTTTGCATTATAAATATGTGATTTACAAAATATAATAAAAGCTAAAAATGATTTAATTGAAAATAAAATTATAGTCACTATAAAAAACAAAATATAAGATAATGGTACCATTAAACCAAAATTTTTAGAAATAAAATAATTAATGGAGAAAGGTAAGTATAATATATTAAATTTTATTATGTTATGCAAGGAAATAATTTAGATGGAAGAAAAGGGATTAGATTTCAAACATAAAGAAGTTGTAAATATAAATGATGGAAAAAGATTGGGATTTGTTCAAGATGTATGTGCAGACTTAGAAACAGGAGCAATTACATATATAATAGTGCCTGGGGAAAAAAGTAAGTTTTTGAATGTGTTTAAAACTAATAATGGAATTACTATACCGTGGAAGAATATAAAATGTATAGGGGAGGATATAATTTTGGTAGATATATAAAGGATACTTTAGATATTAATTTTTAAAAATTAGCCGCTGGAAGTAGTTGATAATTATGATTTTTTTGGGATTTTGACTACTTATTCCATTTAGAAAGAATTGGTAAGGCTTTCTAATGAGCCTCTCTCACTCAGACCCTTTCATACTTCAAGTACCGTGAGCATTCCTCATTAGAAAGTCTAACCAATTCTAATCTTCATTCCATGCGAACGTCAAAATCCCAAAAAAGTCATAATTATCAACTATTTCCAGCTCCTCTACAATAAAAAAATTGCCTAGTAACACATAAAAAACTCAATATAATTCTTGATTTTTTCGCATAATTAAAGTATAATTTATAAATAGAAAAAGAGACATAGAAGGGAAGATTATAAATGAAAGCGATAGAAATAAGAAATAAATATTTGAATTTTTTCAAAAATAATGGTCATACACAAATACCATCAGCATCATTAATACCAGAAAATGACCCATCTGTATTATTCACAACAGCAGGTATGCAACCTTTAGTGCCATATCTATTAGGAGAAAAACATCCAGATGGAACTAGGCTTACAGATTATCAAAAATGTGTAAGAACAAATGATATAGACGAAGTAGGAGACAATAGACATTTAACATATTTTGAAATGCTAGGAAATTGGTCATTAGGAGACTATTTTAAAGAAGAGTCAATAAAAATGAGCTTTGACTTTCTAACAAAAGAATTACAAATTCCAGTAGAAAAATTATCAGTA
>CAUWFY010000030.1:0-12047 GCA_963558115.1 uncultured Clostridia bacterium | reverse complement strand
TTTTAAAGCAGATGTATCAAAAAGGGAAGAATGCAAAAAAATGGTAAACTTTGTACTTGAAAAATATAAAAAAATTGATATTTTGATTAATAATGCAGGAATAGATAAATGTCAATTAATAACAGAAGTAACAGATGAAGATTGGAATAATTTAATTAATACAAATCTATATTCAGCATTTTGTATGTGTCAAGAAGTATTACCCAATATGATTCATAATAAAGAGGGAAATATAATAAACATATCATCAATATGGGGAATAGTAGGAGCTTCACAAGAAATTATGTATTCAATAACAAAAGCAGGACTTGATGGATTAACAAAAGCATTAGCCAAAGAAGTAGGTCCTTCAAATATAAGAGTAAACTCTATTGCACCGGGTTTAATAGATACAGATATGAATAAAGAATTAACTAAAGAAGAAATAAATTATATAAAAGAAGAAACACCTCTTCAGAAAATTGGAAATGTAAATGATATTGCTAAATGTGTTAATTGGCTAATAGAGGATAATTTTACAACTGGGCAAGTTATTTCTATTAATGGAGGTTGGATTATAACTTAAAAAGAATAACTAAAATTAGCAAAAAATTACTTTTAGATATTCTTTTTAATATTAAAACAAGAGAAATCCTATTTTAGAGAATTCTCTTGTTTTATAACTGATTTATACTAATTTTCCTCAGTTTTAACATTTTTCTTTTTATAATTACCAGAAATAATTTTTGGTAAATATGTAATAATTTTATATACAGCTAAACGAATTTTTTTACTCCACAAATAAGCTTTTCTTAATTTTCTAGGAGAAGATAAAGAATTAGATTCATTATCTAAAACTAATAATTCAGTAGGTAATTTTTCCAAATTAAAAATATAATTTTGCCCATCATTATTATCCCACTCATTATTTCCATTTCTAAAACAGAAATTAAAAGATTCACCTTCACCTAATTGAATTTCAGCTTGAAATCCTAAATCTGTTTTTTCCATTTTTATATCATTTATATTATCCCAGTTTATCCCAAAACCATAATGAATAAAAACTTCTTCAGAAGCATCTTGAAAAAACTTACCTGTATATGAAATTTTTACTTTACTATTTTCAACTAATTTATCGGTATTAAAAAAAATATTCTTTGATAATTCCATAAATATTCTCTCCTTGTTTATCTTTTGCTACACACATTATAATATTAAATTTTACAATCTTCAAGTATTTTTTATAAAAACAAACAAAATAACAAAAATGTAATTAAATTGTAACTTATTTGTAATACAAAGTAAAAGAAATATAAGGTATTTAAAAATAGAAAATGAATATCATTAAATATAATAATAATAAATTTATAAGCTAATAAAAAGTGATTTTTATGTATTATTCAAATTAACATGAAAACTAGTTACAATATAAAAACAAATAATTTTTTAAAAATATTGTCAAAAAAAATAGAATATGGTACTATTTAATTAGAATATTTAAAGGGGTAGATTGAATGAAGGAAAAAACAATGGAAGAAGAAAAAAACATAGAGAAAAAAGAAATCACTAATGTTTCTAATGTAATAGAAGAAAAAGAAAATAAGACAATACAAAAAGATAAAGGAAAAGAGTCAAAAGAAGAAAAGAAAGATAAATCTTCAATACAAGAAGTTACTAAAGAAAACGAAAAAAAGCAGAAAAAGCACTTAAAAAAAGAAAGCAAAAAAGAGAAAAAAGACAAAGATGAAAAAAACAACAATAAAGAAAGTAAGTTCAAAAAAATAGAAGATAGTAAAAAAGCTAAATCAGAGTTTGAAAAAATGAAAGACCAAAAAGAGCAAACCATAAAAAAACGTAAAAAAAGAAAAAAAGTAATAATAACAAGTTTAATTTTAATAATATTAATAGCAATTTTCTCTACAATATTCGCATTTATAAACATAAATAATGAAAAAATAATAAGTGGCGTCACAATAAAAGGAATAGAAGTTTCAGGATTAACAAAAGAAGAAGCAATGGCAAAATTAGAAACAATATATTCTGAGAAATTAGAAAAAGATTTGAAATTAAAATATGGTGAATATGAATCAGAATTAAATCCAACACTTATGGAAGTAAAATATGATATTGAAAAAGCAGTAAATGAAGCATATTTACTAGGAAAAGATGGAAATATCTTCATAAATAATTATAAAATTTTAAGTACATTAATACAGAAAAAAGATATAAATGTTGATATGACTCTAAATGAAGAAGTAACAAAACAAACAATAAATGATATGGGACAAAATTTACCAGGAATAATGTTAGAATCAAGTTATACAATAGAAGGTAACAAATTAATTATAACAAAAGGAAAAGATGGAATAGTTATTGATACAGATACATTATTAAATAAAGTAAAAAAGAATCTAAATGATATAAATAAGAGAGAAGAATATTTAGAAATTCCAACAATAAATAAATCTCCAACACCTATTGATATTGATAAAATACATAGTGAAATATATAAAGAAGCAAAAGATGCATATTATACAAAAAATCCATTTACAGTATATCCAGAAGTAGAAGGTGTGGATTTTGATGTAGCAGCAGCTAAGAAGATGATAGAAGTAGAAAATAAAGAAGAATATGTAATACAATTAAAAATAACAAAGCCAAAAGTAACAATAGATCAAATAGGGCCAGAAGCATTTCCAGACCAATTATCAACTTTTAAAACTAGATATGATGCAAGTGACAAAGATAGAACAACAAACTTAATACTTGCTTGTAAAAAATTAGACGGAAAAGTAATAATGCCAGGAGAAACATTTTCATATAATTCAACCTTAGGACCAAGAAGTACAGCAACAGGATATAAAAATGCAAAAGTATATGAAAATGGAGAAGTAGTAGATGGTATAGGAGGAGGAATATGTCAAATATCTTCAACTCTATATAATGCAGCACTAATGGCAGATATGCAAATTATAGAAAGAAGAAATCATCAATTTGTAACATCATATGTAGGAGCAGGAAGAGATGCAACAGTTGTATATGGATTAACAGATTTTAAATTTAAAAATACTAGAAAATATCCAATAAAATTAAAAGCATCATCTATAAGTGGAATTGCAACAATATCAATTTTTGGAATAAAAGAAGAAGAAAGAGAATATACATATACATTTAAAACAAATACAATATCTACAATACCATTTACAACAAAATATGTAGAAGATGCAAGTTTAAATCCAGGGCAAGAAGTTGTAAAACAAAAAGGAGCAAATGGATTAGTAACACAAACATATATGACAAAAATGAAAAATGGAAAAATAATATCATCACAATTATTATCTAAGGATACATATAGTGCAATGCAAAAAATAATTAGAAGGGGAAAAGCAAAAACAACAACAGTCCCAGAAAATAAACCAGCAGAGAATAAGCCTGTAGAAAATAATAAAAATAATGAAAATGAAACTCAAAATAAAGTAGAAACTAATACACAAAATGAAAATAAAGAAGAGAATGTAACACAATAAGATTAATTTTACAAATTAAAATATAATAGCCTTCATTATTAGGTATAAAAGCCTAGTAATGAAGGTTTATTTTTTGTTTTTATTAACTAAAAAAATGAAGATAAAAAGATATGTAATAATATTGAAATAAAAATGTAAATAAAAAGATAAAAATATTAAAGCTTGAAAATCCCTAAAAGCAAATAAAAATAAAAGAATTATAGGCAGAAATTTCTATTGAAAAAAACAAAAAATGACTTAAAATATAATTATCATATTATAAGTTATTATAAAGAGGGATTGAATATGAAGAATTTTTGCAAGAAATATAAATTTAATAAGATTAGTAAAAGACTTATGTTTGGAATAACAACAATAAGTTTATTAATCATGATATTAATAAATAATCAATTTATAGTAAAAGCTACAGAACAAGAAATTAATAAAGAAGAAGTAACTAATGAAAGTAAGATAAATACTAGTCAAGAGATTGAAAAATATTTTGCATTAGAAAATGGTCAAACCATATTACAAGAAAAAATAAATGTTAAAATAGAAAATTTGACTAATAAAGAATATGAATATATAAAGGAAAGTGTACCTAAAATTCAAAATCAACTACCAAAATCAATTGTTGTTTTGATTAATGAAGAAAAAGTAGATGAAAGTTTATATAAATATACCCCAGAAGAAGAGAAAATAGAGATAACACTAAAAAAAGAAAGTAATTTTGTAAATTGGGGAAATGAAAATGAAGAATATAAAATAATTTATAAATATAACAATTTAGATATAGATAAAAAAGAAAAAATAATCTTAAATACAGAAGTAAGAACAAAATTGGAAAAAGAAGAAAATGAAATAAAAGATGAAAAATCAAAAGAAGTAGAATTAATAAAAACAGGAGAAAATATCTCAATATCAGGAAAAATGACAAAAGAGATATATAAAGGATATTTGTATGAAAATGGTGAAAACGAAACAAAATTCAAAGAAATATATGATGTAGAAATTTCTGATGTACAAGAAGAAAATGAAATTATAATAAAAAATGCAAGTTCATATTTTGTTAATGAAAAAGAAAAAATAAATAAAAAAATAAATAATATAAGTTTTAAAAGTACAAAAATTTTAAAAGACAATATGTTAGAAATATTGGGAAATGAAGGAACAGTAACTATTAAAAATGAAAATGGAAATATAATATCTGTAATAAATAAAGACACAACTGAAAATGAATATGGAATTATAGAAGTAAACTATAACAAAAACGAAGTAAGAAATTTAGAAATAGTAACAACAAAACCTATAAAAGAAGGTAATTTGAAGATAATGAATGATAGAGCAATTTTACCTAATACAGAATATTCTAAAGAAGAATTAAGAAAAGTTTATAAAATAAAACAAGAAATAAGTGCAAATGAAAGTAATTATGAGATGGAATCAAATTTGTTAGATACAACTTTACAAGCAGATTTTAATATAAACAAAACAGAATTATCTACGATGATGGATAACCAAGAACTAGAAATAAAAACAATTTTAAAGTCAAATAATAATACAATGGAATTATATGAAAATCCAGTAATTAAAATAACATTGCCAGAAGAAATAGAAGAAATAAGATTAAAAGAAGAAGCAAAGATTTTATATAATGAAGAAATAAAAATAAAAAATATAAATATAAAAGATAACGAAATAATTATTCAATTAGATGGAAGTCAAACAAAATATAATAAAGAAGCTATAGAAGGAATTATAATAGATTTGACTTTAGAAGTAAAAGTAAATAAAAAAGCTACAAATACAACAAAAAATATCAATATGATAATAGAAAATAATAATAAAGAGATAGAAATAAAGAAAGAAATAAATTTTGTTTCTCCAAAAGAAATAATAGCTTTAAATAATATACAAGAATTAGGAATAGAAACTTATGGAAATAAAGAAAGTGTAATTGTAAATTTAGATAGAAAAGCAGAACAAAAAGAAATAACTATAAGTTCACAAATCATTAATAACACTGAAAATGATATTAAAAATGTAAAGATTATAGGGGACTTTCCTACAAATAGAGAAAATATAAATTCTACAGAAAATAATTTAAATATATTATTAAAATCAAAAATAGAAATAAATAATGAAAACTGCAAAGTATACTATACAAAAAATAATAATGCTACAGAAGATTTAAACAATAGAGATAATCAATGGGAAGAAAATGTAGAAGACTTAAAAGATATAAAAAAATATATGATAATATTAGAACAAATAGAAAAAAGTGGAAACCTTCAATTCAATTATAAAGCTATAATACCAGAGAATTTAGATTATAATCAACAAGCTATTGAAGGATACAAAGTAATATATGACAAGGATGAAACAAAATTAGGAAATGAAATAAAATCAACATATATAAAAATGACAACAGGAAAAGGACCAATAATCGAAGGTAAAATAGCAGCTTTCATAGGAGAAAAGGAAATAAATGAAAATTCAGATATAAAAGCAGGAGAAGAGATAAAATATAAAATAAATTTAAGAAATATTGGAACAGAGGACTCTGGAAATGTAAAATTGGTCTTAGATGTACCAGAAGGAATGTATTATAAAGAAAATAAAGAAAAAAGACAAGTTGAAATAGACTTAGATAATATAAAAACGAGTGAAAATATAAATGAGGAAATAAATTTAGTCGTTAATGAAAATTTATCAGAAAAGAAAAGTATAGAAAATAAAGTTAAAATAAAGTATAAGGACATAGAAAAAGAAACCAATATTATAAAATACAATATAGTTACATCTGAAATTGTAGGAAAAATAGAGATGATAACAAACAATGAGACAACTTTTATTGAAGGAGATATAATAGAATACAGATTAACTATAACAAATAATAGTGATAAAAAATTAGAAAATATTAAGGTAAAATGGACTTTACCGAAATTTTGTAAAATAGATTCACAAGCTATATTAGGAAGCGATAATTTTCCACAAACAAATTTTGAAATAGGTGAAGAAATAAAACTAGATAGTTTAGAAGCAAAACAAAGTATAAAAATAAGTTTACATATAGAATTAGGAGAAGTAATAAATGAAGAAGAAAAAATAATTGTAGGAGCAACAATAGAACAAGGAGAAAATAGATATATAATACCTTCTTCTGAAGAAATGCCTGTATATGGAATGAATAATTTTGAAATTTCTATGAAAGCCAACAATGAAAATGGATTTATAAATCCAGGAGAAGAAATTATATATACAATAACAGTAACTAACAAAAATAAAGTAAAATGTAGTCCACTTATAAGTGATCAAATAGCAGGAGAATTATATATAGAAAAGATAGAAATAAATGAAGAAGAAACAGAAGATGTAGAAATAGACGAAGACAATCAAGTATATATAGATACTGAATTTGAAGCAAGAGAGACTAAAACAATAACAATAACAACAAGTGTAAACGAAAAAGAATCTGTTACAGAAGACGAAGAAATTACAAATAAAGCTATATTAACAACAGAAAAACTAAAAGATATAGAAAGTAATGAAATAAAACACATAATAATCAGAAAAAATAATGAAATTCCTGAAGAAGAAGAAAAATATAAAATAAATGGAATTGTATGGAAAGATACTAATAAAAACGGATTATTAGAAAATAATGAAGAAAAATTAAATAATATAGAAGTATTTTTAATAAATACTAAGACAAATAAAATAGAAACTGATGAAAATGGCAATGAAATGATAACTATGACAGAAGACGATGGAAGTTATATATTATCAGACATAAAGAAGGGAGAATATTTAGTAGCATTTAAATACGATAATACTAGATATAAAATAACAACATACAAAAAAGAAGGAGAAGATGAAGCATTAACTTCTAAAGTAATAAATAAAAAATTAACCTTAGAAGGAACAGAAGAAATTTTCGGAATAACAGACTCTATAAAAATATTAGATAATAATATTTCTAATATAAATATGGGATTAATAGAAACAGAGAAATTCGACTTTAAACTAGATAAATATATAAAAAATGTCATAGTAGAAAATAATAAAGGAAGAAAAAGTTATAATTACAATAATGCTCAATTAACTAAAATAGAAATAGATAAAAAAGAATTAAATAATAGCAAAGTAACTATAGAATACAACATAGTTATCAGTAATCTAGGAGAAGTATCAGGATATATAAAAAATGTAGTCGATTATCTTCCAAATGGTTTTAAATTTAATAAAACAAAAAATAAAGGTTGGTATGAAAAAGAAGGCAATTTATATAATGAAAGTTTATCAAATGAAAAAATAAATTCAGGAGAAGCTAAAATATTAACATTAACTTTAGAAAAAGAAATAAATAGAGATGATATTGGTACTTATACAAATATGGCTGAAATAGAAGAAAGCTATAATGAATTAGGTATACAAGACATAAATTCTAAAGAAGGAAATAAACAAGTAGGAGAAAACGATACAAGTACAGCCTCAATAATTATAAGTATAAGAACAGGAAAGGCAATATTTTATATTACATTATTAATTTCTTGTATTTTAATAATTGGAATAGGAGTTTTCCTTATAAAGAGAAAAGTAATCGATGAGAAATAAAAGAAAGGAGGTAAAAATGAATTTTATAAAGCAGAAAAAATATTTGATTTTTATTATTATAATATTTTTAATATTGATATTCTTTAATTCAAAATCAGTTTTTGCTATTGCTCTAGGGCAAACAGGAATAACAATAAATGTTACACCAGGTCTAGGTGGAGCACATTACAATATGAGTAATCCTAATACATTGGCATATTGTATTCAACAAGGACAAAATCTTAATGATTATCGTAATGATGGAGCTTTATTTAAAGTAACACATCATATTACAATATCAGGTAAAACCGCAAGATGGCAAGCTATTAATACAAAAGAAAAGAAGGTAAATTCTTCATTTAATGTGCAAATGGCTTGGATTATAAATCAAAAAGATCCAGGAAGTAACCATTTAGGGAGACCTAGATATTCTGAAAAAGCAAAAGCTATATATCAATTTTTTCCAATATGGACTGAAAGATTAGGAATAACAGGAATAGCAATAAATAGTGGAGGATACACATCTGATTTAGTAGAACAATCAAGAAAATATTGGAATAAATGGAAAAACCAAAAAGAAGCAAGTATAAAAAATAACACAGAAGATGTAAGTAAAATAAAAAAAGAAATATATGTAGATAGTGTAACTAAAAAAGAATACATGAAAATAGGTCCAATAAATTTAACATATGTATCACAATATAAAAGTGCTTATGTGAACAACCAAAATAATAAAAAAATCAGTGTAAAATATGCAAGATATGAAAGAAACAAATTAAAAATATATGATAAAATAAAAGATGCATCAAAATCAGGACAAGATTTTTATATAATGATAGAAACATCTCAAAATGTCAGTACAATAACTTTTAATGCAACTGTAAGAGCGCCTAAAGAATATTTAACAGCACATGTATATATATTACAAGAACAACACGGATGGGGAAGACAAAACTGGATAGTAGCAAAAGCACAGAAAAAAACAACATATACAGAAGCTAGTATAAAAATAAGTATAAATTTAGAAAATATGTTAGGAGACTTAAAGATAAAAAAGATAGAGGAAAATACTTCAAAACCTTTATCTAAAGTAGGATTTAAAATATATTATAAAGATACAAAAGAATACGTAGCAAATGCTAATGGAAAAGATCCAGCAACATATACCAAAGACATAAACAAAGCAAAAGAATTTTTTACAAATAATAATGGAGAATTAGAAATAAAAAAATTAAAAGTAGGAAATTATATAATTTATGAAACAAAGAATCCTAATGAAGGGTATGAAACTATAACAACACCAATTAATATAAAAGAACTAAGAATAGAAAAGAAAGTTAATAATGTTACAATAATAAATAGAAAAGGATTTATAAGTTTATCAGGTGTAGTTTGGTTAGATATAGGAGATGGAAAACAAACATTTAGAAATAATTTATATGGTGAAGAAGACAAAAAAAACGGAGGATTAATAGAAGGACTAACAGTAGAATTAATACATGATGGACAAGTTATAAAAACAACTGAAACTGATTCAAATGGAAAATATAAATTTGAAAATATAGGAATTGATCAAATATCAAAATCTTATATATCATTTAAGTATAATGGAATGAGTTATCAATGTGTAACACCAAATTTAAATAATGCTAATGGAAGCAAAGCAACAGAGGGAACACAAAGAGAAGAATTTAACAATAAATTTGTTGAAATAAAAAAAGGAGAAGCAATAGGCATAAACAAAGAAATAACATCTCTAGAATATAATAAAAGCGAAAATTATGAAAGTATACTTGATTTAGGGGCAGATAATAATGAAAATGGCAGAAAACCTTATTATGATGTATATGATAAATATACAATAGAAGCAAATACATATAATACATATAATGGTTATTTAGATAAAATAAAAACTCCAGATGAAATTAGAAAAAATAATATAAAAGAAATAACAGATATTAATTTAGGGATATATCTAAGAGAACAACCTAATGCAGCATTGATAAAAGACTTAAATAATGTAAAAGTATCACTTAAAGGACAAACATATACTTATAATTACAGAGAAAGATTTAATAATCCAAAAGTATATACAGAAGGAAAAGAATTAAAAGAATTAGACCCACAAATAAAATTCCAAGGAAAATATTCTGAAATGGCATATACAAGACCACTTTATGCATCAGATATTGCATACCAAGGTTCAGAAGAGCTAACAGTTAGGGCTATTTATGAAATAGGAATTATAAATAAATCGACAAATTTAAAAATGAAAATACCTATAATAGAAGACTATTTTGATAGTAAATACGAATTAAAAGCAATAGGAAAAAGTTTGAATTCTAATGGTTATGTAAACGAAGATAAATCAATACAAATAGACAAATTAAATAGCCAAAACAATTATAAAGGTATTAGAATATATAGTAACTTAACAGTAGAAGCACAAAAAGAAGAAAAAATATATATAGAATTCGAAGTGCCAAAAGATGAAATAGTAAAATTATTAGACGGAAATAATAATATTAAATTAGATAATATAGCAGAAATAGCACAATATGGAACTTTAGATAAAGATGGAAAAATATATGCGGGAATAGATGAAAATTCAGAACCAGGAAATGTAAATCCTATAGATCCAGAGACATATGAAGATGATACAGATAAAGCACCAGGATTAAGTTTAATTTTAGAAAAGAATTCTAGAAAAATAACAGGAAAAGTATTTTTAGAAAATGTAGAGACTTCAAAGGATCCAAGTATAATAATGACAGGAGAAGAAAGAAAAGGAAATGGAAAATATGATAAAGGAGAAAAAGGAATAGAAGGTATAGAAGTTCAACTAGTATATGCTGACAATCCTAATGAAATTGTAAAAGTATATAATGAAGATACAAAAACATTTACAAAAAATGCTATAAGTGAAACAGATGCAGATGGAAACTTTGAAATAATTGGAGTTGGTACAGGAAATTATATATTAAAATATATATGGGGAAATAATGAATATAAAGTTCAAGAATATAAAGGAACAATAGTAAATGAAGAAATATGGAAACAAAACGAACAAAATGAAAAGTGGTATAAAAATACCGAGCCTGAATATTCAGATGCTGTAGATAATTATGAAGTAAGACAAAAAATAGACAATCAAATAAAAAATATAACAAATGATAAAGTAACAATCCTAAAAGAGTATAAAGAAGGTTCAATGATAACAGTAGAAGATGGAAATAAAGAGGAACTAATAACAAAAATGGATTCAGCAACACAGGCTTTTAAAGTAAATATAGGGGCTAATGATAAAGAGACAAATGTAAAAGACGAATTTATAACTAATCCTGATGGAAGTTTGCAATTAGACCCAGAAGGAAATCTAATACCAAGATATGATTCACAAGTAGATATAAAAAATATGGATTTTGGAATTGTAGAGAGACCAAAACAACAATTAAATTTAGAAAAACACATAAAACAAGTAAAAATTACACTTCCTAATGGAGAAATATTAATAGATGCAAGAGTAATAAAAGACGAAAATGGAAAATATAAACTTGAAGAAAGAGTACCACATACTGTATATTTACCAAAATCTAATGCTAATGAAGGAGCTTTGAAAATAGAAATAGATCAAGAACTAATTGAAGGAGCAAAATTAGAGGTAATATATGAAATTAGTATTAACAACATAAGCGAGCAAGATTACATATCAGAAGAGTATTATAAATTTGGAACAAAGAAAGATAATCCAGTAACAATGAAACCTAATATAATAGACTATTTAGATGAAAATCTAATAATTGCAGATAAAGATACCTCTAACAAATGGGAAAAACTCACATTAAAAGAAAAAGAAGAATTGCTAAAAAATGGAACTCTAGATAAAAATCTACAAGAATATATACAAAAAATGAAAAATGTATTAATGTATATAGGTGATCAAAACTTGAAATCAGAAGAAAAGAC
>CAUWFY010000029.1:0-12097 GCA_963558115.1 uncultured Clostridia bacterium | reverse complement strand
CAAAAAAATCATAATTATCACCTATTTTCAGCTACTCTACAAGAAATAATATTATACAGTAACAACTTGTTAAATAAAATTAAAATTTCTATTGAAATAAATTATCTAGTTGTATATAATAATTTAGAAAAAGATAGAAAAGAGGTATGCAAAGGATGAATATAAAATTAAATTTAAAAGAAACAGGCATTAGCAAAAAAAGTATTTTAGAATATAAGGCACAAGTTGAAAATATACATAAAGATTTACATAGAAGAGCAAATGATGAAAATGATTTTGTAGGCTGGCTTGAATTACCAACTAATTATGATAAAAAAGAATTTGCAAGAATAAAAAAAGCAGCAAAGAAGATAAAAAAAGAATCAGATATATTAGTAGTAATAGGAATAGGAGGTTCTTATTTAGGAGCTAGAGCAGTTATTGAGGCTTTAACAAGTTCTTTTTACAATATGTTACCAAACAAGCAAAGGAAATATCCTCAAATATTATATGTAGGAAATAATTTAAGTCCTAATTATATAAATGAATTAATTGAATACATTGGAGATAAAGACTTTTCAGTAAATGTAATTTCAAAATCAGGAACAACAACAGAACCAGCAGTTGCTTTTAGAATTTTTAGAGAAATATTAGAAAATAAATATGGAATAGAAGAGGCTAGAAGTAGGATTTATGCAACAACAGATAAGCAAAAAGGTGCTTTAAAGACATTAGCTGATAATGAAGGATATGAACAATTTGTTGTTCCAGATAATATAGGAGGAAGATATTCTGTATTAACAGCAGTAGGATTATTACCAATAGCAACAGCAGGAATAGATATAGATAAATTAATGGAAGGTGCAAGAATAGCACAAGAAAGATATAACGATTCAAACTTGAAATATAATGAATGTTATCAATATGCAGTTGTAAGAAATATTTTAAATAAGCTATATAAAAATATAGAAATATTAGTAAACTATGAACCTAAAATGCACTATTTTACAGAATGGTGGAAACAATTATATGGAGAAAGCGAAGGAAAAGATCAAAAAGGAATATTTCCAGCAGGAGTTGATTTTACAACAGATTTACATTCAATGGGACAATATATACAAGAAGGTAGAAGAAACTTATTTGAAACAGTTATATCAATAAAAAGTCCAAATTCAGATATAACAATAAATGTAGATGAAGATAATTTAGATGGATTAAATTATTTAGCAGGAAAAGGATTAGACTATGTAAATAAAAAAGCTATGGAAGGTACTATAAAAGCACATGTATCAGGAGATGTACCTAATATAGTTATAGAATTAGAAAAATTAGATGAAGAAAATATAGGAGAATTGATATACTTCTTTGAAAAAGCATGTAGTGTATCAGGAATGATACTTGGAGTAAATCCATTTAATCAACCAGGGGTAGAAGAATATAAAAAGAATATGTTTAAATTATTAAAGAAACCGGGATATTAATATTTGATAATATATTTAATTATTGTTATATAAAAAACAATATAAAGATAAAGCTTTGGAGTTTTACAACATAAAATGAAAATAAATTGACATTAAAATATATTTTCAAAAAAGTGATTTGTTAAAGTAAAGCTATAAATGGATTTTATTATATATGTTTTTTAATTTATATCTGATTTAGTAAAAATAATATAATAAAAAGAGGCGCAATATAAAATGATATATAAAGAAAAATTTAAAATAGGATTAAAAGATGTATGGAAAGGTGAAGAAGTAAGCAATATTGCAATACTAGAATATTTAGAAAATATTGCAGCATATCACTCTGATAGTGTAGGCTATGGGGTAAATACTACAAAACAAACAAATTTTAATTGGCTATTACTAGATTGGAAACTAAAAGTTTTAAAAAGACCTAAATATGGACAAGAATTAGAAATACATACATGGTCAAGAAAAATAGAAAAATTTTATGCATATCGTGATTTTGAAATATATGATGAGCAAATGAACTTATGTGCAATAGCAACATCAAAATGGTTATTAGTAAATAGTAAAACAGGAAAAATTTCTAGGGTGGATTCTGAAATGGCTGAGAAATACCAGTCTGAAATAGATAAGATGGTTTTTGAAAAGGAAGAAATTACTAAGATGAATATTCCAGAGAATTTTGAAAATGAAATAATATATCAAGTTCAAAGAAGAGATATAGATGTAATAGGTCATATGCATAATTTATATTATTTAGATATTGCATATGAAGCTCTTCCTAAAGAGATTTATGAAAAAAGACCTTTTGATAATGTTAGGATAATGTATAAAAAAGAAACTAAATTAGGTGAAAAAGTTGTGGGAAAATACTCTAATGTTGAAGGTAAAAATGTAGTAGTAATTCAAAGTGAGGATGAAAAAGTTTTACATTCAATAATTGAAGTATACTAATTTCTACAAATTTCATGTAAGATAAGACAATGTATTGTTGGTGGCACGAGAGAATCTAATTGTAACAAAAGTAAGATTTGAAAATTATCTTAGAAATTTTCAAAAGAAATAATGGTAATAGACATTTTATAGTATTTACAAGTTGAAAAATAAAACATAATCAACAAATAGAACCCTATTTTTAGGGTTTTTTGTAAAAAATATGTAAAACCGTTGAAAAATACTATAAATCTATGTTATAATAAAACATGGTTTTAAGATAATAAGGGAGGAATAAAAATGAAAGAAGTTTTAAGAAAAACAAACATAATAGGAACAATCGGACCAGCAAGTGATAATGAAGAGATGTTTACAAAATTAGTAGAAGCAGGACTAAATGTAGCAAGAATCAACTTTTCACATGGTGGATATGAAGAAAATGCTGAAAAAATAGCAACAATAAAAAGAGTAAGAGAAAAATTAAATAAACCAGTTGCTTTACTATTAGACACAAAAGGACCAGAAATAAGAACTGGAAAATTAGAAAGTGGAGATGAAAAAGTAACAATAGAAGAAGGACAAGAATTCACATTTATACATGACGATATAATTGGGAATAATACAAAAACAACAGTTACTTATAAAGATTTATATAAAGATGTAAAACCAGGAGCTAAAATATTAGTTGATGACGGAGCAATAGAATTTGAAGTTATTTCAGTAGAAGGAAAAGACATAAAATGTAAAGCATTAAATACTGCTAAATTAGGAAGCAGAAAAACTATGAATGTTCCAGGATTAAAATTAAATTTACCAGCATTAGCACAAAAAGATATAGAAGACATAACAAATGGAGTAAAAGCTGGATTTGATTTTATAGCTGCATCATTTGTAAGAAGAGCATCAGATGTACAAGCTATAAGAGAATTATTAAATAAAAATGGTGGAGAACATGTAAAAATAATATCAAAAATAGAAAGCCAAGAAGGTATAGATAATTTTGAAGAAATATTAGAATTGTCTGATGGAATAATGGTAGCTCGTGGAGACATGGGTGTTGAAATACCAATGGAACAAGTTCCAATTGTTCAAAAACATTTCATTAAAAGATGTAACCAAGTTGGTAAACCAGTTGTAACAGCAACACAAATGTTAGAATCAATGACATCAAGTCCAAGACCAACAAGAGCAGAAGTAAGTGATGTTGCAAATGCTGTATATGATGTAACAAGCTGTATAATGCTTTCAGGAGAATGTGCAATGGGAAAATATCCAGTAGAATGTGTTGAAACAATGGTAAAAATATCTAAAGCAATTGAAGGAACAGTAAACTACTGGAAAAGATTTAACAAAAAAGACTTCAAAAAAATAGATTCAGAAGATTTAGAAAGAAACATAGCATACACTACATGTGTAACAGCTGAACAAGTAAAAGCAGATGCAATAGTTGCATATACACACAAAGGAGATTCAGTAAGATACATTGCTGGTATGGGACCTGGATGCCCAATATTTGCAATAACAGATAATGAATCTACTTTCTATCAATTATCAGTTGCATGGAATGTAACTCCAATCTTAGTTAAAGATGGAAAAACAATTGAAGATACAATTCAAAAAGGAATTGCTGAGCTAGAAAAAACTTCTATATTAGAAAAAGGAGATAAAATAGTTTTAGCAGGAGGATCTAAAATATTACCAGAAGCAACAGAAAATAAAGTTATTGGTGGAGTTGCAAGAGTATAATTTTTAATAAATATAAATAAAAAACATATTTGTGAAACTAAATTCATAGTTTGGCAGATATGTTTTTTTTGTCAATAGTCTTTAATTTTTGTCAATTTTAAAAATAAAATACATATAATGTATAAAAAGGAGGAATAAAAATGTTTAATAGAAAAAAATGTTATTGCATGAACAATAATTATAAAAACAATTCATGTGAGTTACAAAGAGAAATAATGGAAGACAAATGTCAAAATGTAGTATCATATGAAAATTATAGTGATTCTTGTGACTGTGGATTTGATGAAGAAATGAATGTATTTCCTGAAAATCCAATGTTAGCACAAAGTTATGTACCAATTCAATATATGGATAGAGTATTTAAACCAACAGTAGGATTAAAAATGGGAACAATTTTTCCAGAATTAGTTAGTCCATATGTACCTGGGCAATCAATGGAAGAAATAAAATATATTGAATGTATGAATAAAATAGGAAAGGGGTGTAATAAATGTCAATAGAAGAAAATAGAAATTGCAACTGTAATTGCAATTGTCAAATGAAACCAGTAGAAGTAAAAGAAGAACACAAATGTATGGAGTGTCAAGAAGTAGAAAGAAAAGTAGATTGTGATTTAAGAAGAGAAATGATGCAACAAATAAGAGCATATGAATTTTCAATTAATGAATTGGCATTATATCTTGACACACACCCAGAAGATCAAAAGGCCTTATGTTTGCATAGAAAATATTGTAAAGAAGTAAAAGAATTAAAAGACAAATATCAAAGAGTATATGGTCCATTAACTATAAATTATCCATGTAATAAATGGAGATGGTTAGAAGAACCATGGGGTTAGTTCATTTTGGAAGTAGATAACTATCTATCATTTTTTGAAACTATAAAAAGCTCATGACAGTAAGGAATTTTATGTAGAAAGAATAAATTATTTTAATAGAATATAGAGTGAAAATGGGGTATATATATATACTCTTTTTTTATTGAAAAATAACGGAAAGGTAAGTGAGGAGATGTTTAGATAATAAAAGTTAACATTAAATATAAAAAGTTAGAAGAAACGGAGGAATAAAATTTGAACAAATATAAACATTATTATTTAACAAGTGAAAGTGTAACAGAAGGACATCCTGATAAGGTATGTGATTATATATCTGATTCAATATTAGATGCTTGTTTAGAACAAGACCAAGAATCAAGAGTTGCAGTAGAGACTTTTATATCAAAAGATAAAGTAGTAGTTGCAGGACAAATAACAACAAATGCAATAATTGATATAGAAAAAATAGTTAGGAGTAAATTGAAAGAAGTAGGATATACAGATAAAAATATAAATATGGATTATGAAACTTGTTCTGTGGATATTAATATAACAAAGCAAAGTAATGATATAGCAATTGGAGTTGATTATGGTGGAGCAGGAGATCAAGGCATTATGTTTGGATATGCAACAGATGAATCAGATGATTATATGCCATATCCAATAAGTATAGCTCATAAGTTATCGAAAAGATTAGCAGAAGTAAGAAAAAATGGAGAAATGTCATATTTAAAATCTGATGGAAAAATACAAGTAACCGTTGAATATGTGAATGATATGCCTATGAGAATTGATACGATTTTAATATCTGCACAACATTCTAAGGATACTGATATCTATACACTACAAAAAGATATACTAGAAAAAGTTGTTTTTGAAGTGGTAGAGCCTGACATGATAGACATAGAAACCAAATTCTATATAAATCCAACAGGAAGATTTGTTATAGGGGGAGCAGTAGCAGATACAGGATTAACAGGAAGAAAAATTATTGTAGATACTTATGGTGGAACGGCTAGACATGGTGGAGGAGCATTTTCAGGTAAAGATGGAACAAAAGTAGACAGATCTGCATCATATATGTTAAGGCATATAGCAAAAAATATTGTTGCTAATGGACTGGCAAGAAGGTGTGAGATTCAGGTTTCTTATAGTATAGGAATTAAAGAGCCACTTTCTATTTATATTGATTGTTTTGGAACAAATAGGATTCCAGAATGGTTAATTATAAAAATAATAAAAGAAAGATTTGATTTAACACCACAAGGAATAATTAAATATTTAAAACTTAAAGAGCCTATATATTCTAAAGCTACCAATTATGGACACTTTGGCAGAGAAGGATTTACTTGGGAAAATATTATTCAAATATAAGAAAGGTGATTTATGGGAAAATTTCAGGATTTAAAAGGAAAAAGATTTGGCAATTTAATTGTACTTGACTATCAAAAAAGAAAAATATGGATTGATGCAAAAGGTCAAAAAAGATATGAACATTATTGGAAATGTATAGATGAGTTTGGCAATGAAGTTATAAAAACAGGAAAAAGTCTAAGAGATTCAATTAGATTTTCAAAAGGAAATAACATAAAGGATTTTACAAATAAAAGAATAGGAAAGCTAACTATATTTGAAAAAGTAGATGAAAAACGATGGATAGATTCCAAAGGGAGAAAAAGAAAAAACATCTATTGGAAATGCAAGTGTGACTGTGGAAATGAAGTTATAAGAACAGAACACTCATTAAGAGAAGAAAGAACAAGAAGTTGTGGATGCAATAAAATAAAGAAAAATACAAAAATAAAAGAAAATGAAGAAGAATTTGAATAAGGCTTGTGTAAAGTTAAAAGAAGAGTTAGCATACGAAACAGCTTTACATGGTCTTTTTTTATTAAAGGAGTGAATACAAAGTGTATATTTTAATTTTAATAGGAATAGCAATGTTAAGTTCACTTTTTACATTAGTATTGCATTGTTGTTTAATTGTAGGAAAGGAAAGTGATAAAAATTGGGTGGAAGATCAGATTACGAAGAAAGAAGAAAGCAAAGAATAGAGAGATACAAAGAGTTATCTAAAAAAGCAGAAGAAAGGTCTACTATGTATGGTAATTCCAATGCTAATAGAATTTTACAAATAGCACCTGGACAACCTATTTTAGTAGGACACCATTCTGAGAAGAAACATAGGAGATTAATAGAAAAGGCTCATAATGATATTAGAAAATCAATTGAAGAAGATAAGAAAAGTGAATTTTATAGTAATAGAGCAAAGTCAGCAGAGAACAGTAAAATAATATATAGTGATGATCCAAAGGCAATTGAAAAATTGGAAGAAAAATTAGAGAGATTAGAAAATGAAAGAAAATCAATAAAAGCAAGAGAACATGAAAGCTGGGAACTTGCAAACATAAGTGCCAATATAAGAGAAACTAAAAAAAGGATTGAAAGATTAAGAGAGCAAGAAAATATAAAGTTTGAAGAAGTAAAATTGAAAGATGGGAAAATAATTCACAATAAAGAAATAAATAGAATTCAATTTCTATTTAATAATATTCCAAATGAAGATATAAGAAAAATACTAAAATCACATGGATTTCATTGGTCAAGAAAAGAACAGGCTTGGCAAAGAGAATTTAACCAGAATTGCATAAAAGCAACACATTTTATACAAAAAGAATTTAAGAATTTAGAAAAAGAAGAAGGAGAAGAATTTGAATAGATTAGAACTTTTACAAGAGATATATGAACAAGTAGAACATAATAAATATTGTTATTCAAAAGATAATTTAATGAACTTTCCAAAAGATGAATATATAAGACAATGGAATCAAGAAAATGAAAAATTAAAAATACTAGAAGAAATGATAGATGAAGAAAAGAATAAAACCAAATTTACTAAAGAACATATATTAAGAATATACCCTAAAACAGAATACTATGTTTGTAACAGTAATGGAGGATTATTGGCAGGAACAATAAAACTTGAGGAGGCAAAAGAATATGCAGAAAAGTATAAAAAAGAATATTTAAATGATTCATTAAACAATCATTTAGGAGTTTTGGTATATGACAAAAATGGAAAGAATATTTATGTTGCAAAAGGAGTACATAATAAATTTGAAAATGAGGAAACAGAAGAATTTGAGTAATATTTAAAGGTAAAATTACTCTAAATAAAAAACAAAATGGCACAAAATTGATTCTTGTGCGAGGAGGTGATAAAAATACTATTAGTTAGAATAGATATTGTAAATAAAAAGCAATATGAAGAATCAGGAATATATAAAGAAATAAAGATAGTAATTCCTAGAAGTTCAGAAGAACTAGAAAAAGATTTTAAGTATTTAGATTTGGAATATAAAAACAATAATATACAAGATACACATATAAAAGAATGTGAATTTATAGATTATAATGATCCTAATTTTTCAGCTAATATTTCTAAAATTATAAATAATTTAATTGATAGAGCAAATAATTCAGGATATACGACACCATTTCAAGATATGAAGAAGTTTTATAGTATAGTAAAAGAAATTGATTCATATGAAAGAGACAAGCTACTTGCAATATTGGAAGTGAAAAAAGAACAAATAAATAATATAAAAGATGCTATAAAATATGCACAAAATATAAATTGTTTTAATTTAACTGAAGCCTATGATAACGAAGAACTTGCAAGGTCATTAATATATAATGGTGAAATCGATATAGAAGATTTAATGGAATATGCTGATTTATATAGACTAGGAGAAGAATATTCTGAAGATAAAAATTTAACTAGAACTAAATATGGATATTTAAATCAAGAAACTGATTTAAGAGAGAATATTACAAAACAAAAGGAAGAAGAATTTGAATAAAAAAATGATGAGGAGAGTGAAGAATTTGAGTAGGATAATTTCAAAAGATAGAGTGGCAGTAAAATCAGGATATTATTTTGAGATATTTGATAAAAGTAAAATACCAAGTACATTATCAAAGTATGGTAAAAAAGTCGAATTAAGAGGTGCTATATATGATTTATATCAAGGTACAAGCATAGAAGATGAAAAATTAATTGATAGTATGTTTGGAGAAAGAATGGGATACTCAATTGATGAATATATAATTGAAAAGCCAAAATGTGCTTTGATAGGACAAGATGGAAATATATTTAATTTAGTTGGAATTGCATCTAAAACATTAAAAAGAAATGGTATGTATGAAGAATCAAAAGAAATGTCAGATAGAGTTTTTAATTCTAAGAGTTATGAAGATGCATTATGTATCATAGATGAATATGTCGAGATTACAGATGAGGCAGGTATTGAAGATATAGAATATGAGGAGGAATATTAATTTGAATAAAAAAATAATAAGAATAAGTGATATAAGAGAGGATTTATATGATGCAAATTTAGATACAGAATATAGAGAGGCATTAGCACATGCTATGATACAATTGGAATATGTAAGTGATACACCATTGAATTTATATTTGGGAACAGAGAAAGAAAAAAAGGAACTTGAAAGAGTAGAAAATATGTCACTTGATTCAAATCAAATAAGTGAAATTATACATTTAATGATGTATGAAATGAGAAACGATTTTCAATATGGTAGATTTAAACCAGTTGCCAATAAGTATATTAATATTTCAAAGCAAATGGAGAATAAAAAAGATAATAGTATTAATAAAAAAAATCAAAAACCTATGTGTAATATTTATGGGTTAGTAGTAATACCAGAAATATTAGGATTTGTATCTAAGACATTAAAAGAAAATAATATGTTTGACGAATCAAAAGAAATGATAGAAAGAGCAACATTATCATATAGTTATGATGAAGCTCTTGATATTATTGGAGAATATGTTGAGCTAGTTAAAGAACGAGAAGAAGAGGAAGAATACGAATAAATGAAAAATTAAGTGGGAGACTAAAAGTCACCCACTTAAAAAAAGAGTATCTCGCTAAAAGC
Organism: uncultured Clostridia bacterium; assembly: GCA_963558115.1. Lineage (GTDB taxonomy): Bacteria > Bacillota > Clostridia > TANB77 > CAG-508 > CAG-269. The sequence continues at coordinate 2,191 of CAUWFY010000029.1, read as the reverse complement.
CACGTTTTTAGGCAGTTAATGGGAGTCGGAGCGACTCCTTGTTCCTGCAAAATTGCTGTGAGGCAATTTTGAACTGAATTTAGGGAAAGAACAGGAGGTAAAACTTGAGTAAGAAGGACAAAGAAGAATTAGTCAGATTATTCGTAAAAGTTCCTAAAAGTAAGAAAGAAATGATACAAAAAGTTGTTGAAAAAACTTCATATAATACAGCATCTGACCTAATAAGAGCAGGAATAGAAAAAGAATTAAATTTACAAATGTATAAAGATAATTTGGAAGTTATTATTCAAGAAATTGATAAATGTATTGATTATAAATTAGATGCTTTCATAAAATCACAGAGAAAACTATATGCAAATAATGTTCGTATAAGTGCATTAAATACTTATGTTATGGGCGAAATTATGAAAAGAATAATGGGGGATGATCTTCATAAAGAATATGTGGAAATACTAAAAAGTGCAAGAGAAAAAGCAAATTATTTTGTAAATAGAAGAGTAGAAGATATTTCAAAAGAGGAATTGATTGACTTCTATAATATAGGTGGAATATATAGAAATGAGTAATCTTATATTTAAGTTTAAAGCATATAATCCAAACAAAAGAGAAACTTATTTTGCACATAAAAATTATACAGATTATATTGCTAATAGTGAATATGTAATTAGAAATCCAAATACTTCTCATGGACTGTTTGGAGAAGTAAAAGATTTTCCAAATATTCAAAATGATGATAATTTAGAAAAAATTATTGGTCACATTAATAAGTTAGCAGAAAATAAAGTTCCGATATATAGAGGATATATTTCTTTAAGAGAATATGATGCAGAAAGATTAGGGTACTATGAGCAGGATAAATGGAAGAGTCTGTTTGAAAATAGGCTACCAAGTATTGCTAAAAAAATGAATATAAAATTTGAAGATTTACAGTATCTAGGTGCAGTACATATTGAAGATGGGCATCCACACTTTCAGTTTTTTGTGTGGAGTAAAAAGCCAAGAATAAATTATTTCGTGAAATATAAGGAAATAAATAAATTAAGAAATGAATTTACAAACGATGTGTTCAGAGATGATTTACTTCCAATATATCAAGAAAAAGACATGGTAAGGAAAAATATAACTTCGGAAAATTATATATTAAATGAATTGAAGAAAACAATATCAGATGAAAAGTTATTAAAGGAGCTAATGAAATATGAAAAAGATTATAATCAAACAAGAAGAATAAGAGCATTATTAAAAAATTCAGATGTTAAGAATATTGTGGATTTGCTGGTTGATCTAAAAAAAGATTTAGAACAAACAACAGGAAGTATAAAATATCAATATTTAATAAAGTACCCTGAAATTATAAAAAAAGTTAATCATATTTCTAATTTAATTATAGATTCCTCTGTACAATGTCAGATTGAAATTGAAAAATACATAAAAGCAAAACAAAAAATAGAGGAATTTAAATATTTAAATCAAGACAAACTAGAACAAGCCAAGGCTAAAGTAAAAGAAGAAACACAAAAAGAAATAATAAAACTAATAGGTAATCAAATATTAGATATAGAAAGAAAATGGCTAAATACAGAGAATCAATATACTTATATCAAATACAACAATGAAAGTAGAACATTATTCGATAGAATTTTAACAGCATTATATTATCAAGCAGAGAATAAGAAAAAAATGAGTAAGAATTTTGAGATAAAGTATAAAAAGCAATTATCTAAACAAGCATTAAAGGATAAAGCAATAAATAAAGCTAATTCATCGAGTTTTAATTGGGAAGATAGTTTATAAAATATTGTCAATAAATAATTGAATACTATAATTTTTTATGATATATTGTAAAAGAAAATGTAAGAATGGAGTAAAAAAATGAACTATAAGATAGAATTATCAGAAAGAAATCAAAAATTATTAATAGATGCAGATATAAAAGTAAAAGATAGAGAATGTTCTATTGATGAAATAAAACAAGACATAACTAAAATAGGTAGTTATATAATAAGTAAAAGTAGTAAAAATGGAGATATTGAAAAAGCACAAACAGAATATATGCCATTGATTAATGTTTTACAAAAAAGTATTATTTAGGGGATTTAAAAAATTAAAGATAACTAGTAAGTTATTGTTATGATGAAAGGAAAATTGATGGTATTTATGAAAAAGAAAGAAATAATTATATGTAGTAGTA
>CAUWFY010000028.1:0-12247 GCA_963558115.1 uncultured Clostridia bacterium | reverse complement strand
AATTATCAACTATTTTCAGCTACTCTACAAGAAAAAATATTATACAGTAACAAATTTGTGTTAAATTAAAATATTAAAATTGGAATTTAGCTTGTGATATATTAAAAATAAAAAATTTTATTTATAAGTATAGCAAAAAATATATAATTATATAAATATTTATAATATTGAATTATAATAAATAAAAAAATATTAAAAAACAAACTTTTTTATAAAGAAAAATATCTAATAAATGTAAGCCAAAGAAAGAGGAGAAAATCTTGAAAAATTTAGATGAAAGAAATCAGCTAATAATACAATATATAAATAAAAATCAAGAAAAGCTTTATAGGCTAGTATTTAGTTATATTAAAGACGAAGAACAATCTTTAGATGTAATACAAAATACTATACTAAAAGCACTAGATAATCTTGAAAAATTAAGAGAAGAAAAGTATCTTGAGACTTGGATATATAGAATAGCAATAAATGAAAGTTTAAAATATTTAAAAAAGCAAAAGAACGAACCAATATTTAATATTCAAGATTATGAGATTTCTTCAGAAGAATTTGAGAATAAAGACATAACAGATGTAATGGACTTGTATAAGGCGATAGATAGCCTAAAACCAAAATTAAAAACGGTTATTATTTTAAGATTTTTCGAAGATAAAAGTTTAGCTGAAATTTCTAAAATTACAAATTCTAATTTAAGCACTGTAAAAACAAGACTATATAAGGCTTTAAAAGAATTAAAAATAAAAATAGGAAAGGACGAATTATAATGAATTTTAAGAAAGGTAAAAATTTATATAAATCGACTAAAATACCAAAAGACTTAAATCAAAAGATAAGCAAGATAATTCATGAATATGAAAGCAATAAAGAAAACAATAATCAAAATATATTAGAGAAAATAAATAAAAAGATATTAACCAAACAAAGTAAAATCATATTATCAACTGCGATGTCATTTTGTTTTCTATTCGTAATATTACTAAATACAAATGTTACATTTGCAAAAACAGCTAAGAACATACCTATAATAAGAAAAGTAGCTGAAATTTTGACTTGGGCAGACTATCATGACGAAACGGAAAATTCTCAAAGAGATATCAAAATACCAGAAGTAGCACAATTAGATAATGAAATTTTGCAAAATAAGATAAATAATAAAATTGCACAAAAAATTGTTGATTTATTAAATGAAACAGAAAAATCTGCAAACCAAATAGCAGAAGAAATAGGAAAAAACAATATTAATGGATCAATATATGGAAAATACCATATAAGAATTGACTATGAAGTAAAATACAATAAAGATAATGTATTATCATTTATTTTAATTAAGGAAGAAGGGTTAAATACAAGTAGTAAAGATATATACACATATAATTATAATTTAGAAACAGAAAAAGAAATTAAATTAGAAGACATATTAGGAAAAGATTATAAAAAAATCATAGATAAACAAATTTATAAACAAATTGAAGAACAAGAAAAAAGTGATGAAAACATAAGATACTTTCATCCAGATGATGAATATATAAGAGGAGAAGGTAATTATTTCCATGGAATATCTGAAAATCAATCATTTTATATAAATAAAAACGGAAACCCAGTAATTATCTTTGACAAATATGCAATAGCAGCTGGATATATGGGAACACCAGAATTTGAAATATTAAAATAGAAAAGAGATATACTATGAACGAAGCAAAAAATATAAAAAAGATAAACAAGAAAAAAATTATTTTGGTAGTAATAATTGTAATACTAATAGTAGTAGCTATAAAATTAATTTGTTATTTTATGGAAAAACCACAAGTTAAATTAATTGGTGACAGTAATATTTCATTAACACTTGGAAGTGAATATAGAGAATTAGGAGCAAATGCAACAGTACACAAAAAAGAAATAAATGATAAAATTCAAGTAAAAGGTGAAGTTAATACATCAAAAGTTGGAAAATATAGCATAAACTATTGCATAAATAATAAGTCATATGCAACTAGAAATATAGAAGTAAAAGACAATATTGCACCAAGCTTAGAACTTAAAGGAAGTAAAATCATCAATTTAAAAGAAAATACTGAATATGAAGAAATAGGATATATAGCAAAAGATAATTATGATGGAGATATTACAAATAATGTTACAACTCAAAAAGAAGATATAAATGAAGAAGAATATAAAATAACATATAAAGTAAAAGATTCTTCTGGAAATGAAACAAAAAATGAGAGAGTATTAATAAAAAACAAAACTCAGCAAAATGAAAATGTAATTTATTTAACTTTTGATGATGGTCCAAGCCTAGACATCACTCCACATATTTTAGACATTTTAAAAGAAGAAAATGTAAAAGCTACATTTTTTATATTAGATTATAATAGCAAAAAAGAAGAATTAGTAAAAAGAGAAGCAAATGAAGGACATTCAATAGGACTTCATGGAGTGTCACATAATTATAAGGAAATTTATGGGTCATTAGAAAATGGATTAAATAATTTTATAAACTTAAACAAAAAAGTAAAAGAAAGCACAGGAATAGATACAAAGCTTATTAGATTTCCAGGAGGAAGTTCTAACACAGTTAGTAAATTCAATCCAGGGATAATGTCAAATTTGGCAGTAAACTTACTAGAAAAAGGATACAAATACTACGATTGGAATGTAGCTTCAGGAGATTCAGGAGATGTAAAAACTAAAGAAGCAGTTTACAACAATGTAACTAAGGGAGTGAGAAAAAATAGAAACAACATAGTTTTAATGCATGACTTTTCTGGAAACACTAAAACATTAAATGCATTAAGAGATATTATTAAATATGGAAAAGAAAATGGATATACTTTTGAAAGGATTACTGAAGATACACCAATGATTACTCAAAAGATTGTAAACTAATGAATGTTATTTAAATATCTGAAGAATAAAACTTAAAGAATTTATTATCAAATTATTATTAGTGAAAATGTTTGGCTAAATAATTAATATATATATATGAAAATATAAAAAGTTGATATTGCAATATTTTTTAAAATTCGTTTGTTTCTATCATTAAAATGTTAAAACTTAAAAAATATTATAATATCAAATTTTAAATAAATAATAAAAAAGAAACATTAGATAGTTAGACAAAATATGTTACTGGATAATGGCTTTAAAAATAAACCGCTGGAAATAGTTGATAATTATAATTTTTTTGGATTTTGACTACTTATTTCATTCAGAAAGAATTGGTAAGGCTTTCTAATGAGCCTCTCTCACTCAGACCCTTTCATACTTCAAGTACCGTGAGCATTCCTCATTAGAAAGCCTAACCAATTCTAATCTTCATTCCAGTCGAACGTCAAAATCCAAAAAAATTATAATTATCAACTATTTCCAGCTTCTCTACAATAAAAACCATTATCCTGTAACCAAAATATAATTAAATTAATAGAGAAATGTTGATTTTTAACTTCACATTTGCTATACTATTACCAAGAATTTTAGGAGTGGATTATATTGAATAAGAAAAACGAAAACAAAAGTAAAAATATAAAAAATAAAAAGCCAAAGAAAAAAAATAAAAAATTAAGAATAATTTTATTAGTGATATTATTAATAGTAATAATTGCAGGAGGAGTATTTGCATATAAAACATACAAAAATGGTGGTGGATTAGGAGGAATGTTAGCAACAGTAGCAGGACATGATGAAAACACCAAAAAGAACTTAGGAACATTTCAGGTACTACTTATGGGGGTAAGTACAGACCAAGAAGGAGTAAATCTAACAGATACAATAATGGTAGCATCATATGACCCAAATAAACAAGAAGCAGTATTAATATCTGTACCAAGAGATTCATATACAGGAACAAATACAAAAAAAGCAATAGCTTCAAAAAAAATAAATGCTTTATATAATGTAAGTGGAGACCCACAAGAAACTTTAGACGCAGTTAATAATTTAACAGGATTAAATATAAAATATTATGCAATAATAAAAACAGAAGCATTAATAGAATTAGTAAATGAAATAGGTCCAATAGAATACAATGTTCCAATAAACATGGATTATGATGATGTAACACAAGATTTACATATACACTTAAAAGCAGGAGCACAACAAATAGATGGAAAAAAAGCAGAACACTTATTAAGATTTAGACATAACAACAATGGAACAAGTTATCCAAGTGAATATGGAGACAATGATATAGGAAGAATGAGAACACAAAGAGAATTTATCACAGCAGTAATATCTCAAACAGTAAAACTAGAAAACATAACAAAATTAGGAGCTATATTAGATGTTGCAAATAGAAACTTAATAACAAACATAGACTTTAAAACATTAAAAGACTACTTACCATATGCAGTAGAATTTAATACACAAAACTTAAAAACAGCATCATTACCAGGAAGCGTTCCAGACTTAAGAAAAACAAACAATGTAAGTATATTTGTTGTAGATAAAGAAGAAACACAAGCATTAATGCAAGAATTATTTTATAAAGAAGAAGGACAAGAAGGAGACAACACAACAACAAACAACACAATAAATAATACAGTAAATAATACAACAAATACAACAGCAAATAATTCTAAAACAAAACAAAAAACAAAATCAGAAATAAAAATAGAAATTTTAAATGGAAGTGGAAATAGTAAAACACTACAAAATGCAATAGATGACCTAAAAAATAAAGGATACAATGTAACAAAAACAGGAACTACAAATGCAACCAGCAAGACAACAATAATAAACAAAAAAGAAATACAAGAAAGCACAATGCAAGATATAAAAACTACATTAGGAGTAGGAACAATATCAGATAGTGAAGTAAATTCAAGTAAGGTAGATATTACAATAATACTAGGAAAAGACTATAAATAATTTTAGCAATCTTGAAGCCAGCTGATTTTGGGGTCGGAGACAAAAATCAGCCCAAATAAAAAAATTTTCATGTATCTAATATATAAAAATGTATAATAAAGAAAAAAATGAAAATTTAATAAATTCTGGTTCAGAGAGAAAAATCATCCTAAAAAAAAATTTTTATGCATTTAATATATAAAATTTATATATGTAAAATAAAGAAAAAAATAAAAAATTTAATAATAAAAAAGGGGCAGAGATAATAAAAATTAGTTATTTATTATCCCTGCCATTTTTTAAATATCCTATTTTAAAGGAAATATTATGAAAAATTTTAGCTTATAAAAAATGTAAAAATGTTTTTATATTAAATTTATTTTCAAAAGAAAATAGTCTTTTATTTTGAACCTGATAAAAAATTTTTTTGTATATAACAAGCAAAAGTACTCCCTTAAAAAGATTCAAGATAGCTTTACTTATGTAATTTCACTACTTTTCTTCTTTGTAAAAAATATTAAATATGTTCCAATAAGCATAATCATGGCAATTATAATAGTAGAAATAAAATTCACAATATTAGTAGTATCAACATCATGAGTAGCAACTAAATTAAGAGTATAACTATTTCCATCAATATTATAAATTGCTTTACCTAAAATAGTTCCATTAGTTATAGGAGCTGAAATATTATCATTCAGAATTATTTCAGGCGTATAATTTGTATTTAAATTAGCATTATTAACCAAAGTATTAAGACTACTATCAAAAGCAAGGTCTAAACTTTTGGTATTAAGAGAAGCGTTAGGCACTTGAATTTGAGTTAAAATATCACCTGTATTTACAATATTTCTTATAGAATAATTATTAAATCCATATTCATATAAAATTTTAGAATCAGAAAATCTACTTGAAACTCCGTTAACAGTACTTCCACCCAAAACTACACAAATTAACTCAATATCATTTTTAAAAGCACATGAAACTAAGCAATCACCAGCTTCAGTTGTAAAACCAGTCTTTCCAGCAGTTGCATATTTGTAATAGCTAGAATCATCTTGAACCAATAATTTATTTGTTGCAATATAGCTCCTTACACTAGATTTATTAGTTGCAGGTATAATGCAAGAAGACATAGAAGAAATACGCCTAAAATCTTTATTATCAAGACAATATTGCATTATAACTGATAAATCTTGAGCTGTTGTATAGTGATTAGAATCTTGTAAGCCATAAGTATTAGTAAAATGAGTATTTTTTAGTCCTAATTCATTAGCTTTTTCATTCATCATAATGACAAAATTATCAATAGAGCCAGCAACATATCTAGCTAATATATTTGCTGAATCATTTGCAGAATGAACTAATAGAAGTTCTAATAATTGTTCAACAGTAAATTGTTCATCAGCAATTATATTAGCAGTTACATATCCTTCAGGAATACTTGATATTGAATCAGCATCAGCAGTAACAACATCATTAAGATTACAATGTTCTAACACCAAAATAGCAGTTACAATTTTAGTCGTACTTGCAGGAAACATTTTATCATTAGAATTTTTATCATATAAAATTTTATTAGTTTTATTTTCCATCAATATTACAGATTTTGATTGTAGTTCCAAATTATTATTGGAAGCAAATACAAATCTAGAAAATGAAAAAAGCAAGAAAAACATAAAAAATAAAAGAACAATCAATCTTTTAAAAGTTAAACTTAATTTATTAATTTTTAATTTCATATTTTTATCTCCTAGTAATTATAAATTAGCATTAATAATATATAGTATTTTTAATAAATTTTCAATTGTTTTTGCAATATTAATATAAAAAATTGTTGCTGAATAAGGGGGTTCTTATTGTATAGAAAAAATCAGCTTTTATTTTGACTCTATATAGGATTTTTCCGTATACAACAAGTAAAGGTGACCATTAAAAAGACCCTCCATAGTCTTTCTAATGTAGCTTCACTACTTTTTTTATATTAGCTTGTAAAAAATTAGAATTTTTAAAGGAAAGAGGTAGACAGATGAATCAAAATAAAGAAAAAATAAAGAAAATAGGTATCATAATAATTATAATAGTGTTAATTATTGGTTATTTTATATACCAAAGAAAAAATGAATTTACTATAAGAGAAGAAGAGGTTAGTAATGAAAACACAATAAAAGAACTCAAAGAAGAAAAAGGTGAAAAAATTATAGTACATATATCTGGTGCAGTAAACCAAGAGGGAATAGTGGAACTTGAAGAAAATAGTAGAATTGCAGATGCAATAGAAAAAGTAGGGGGATTAAAAGAAAATGCAGAAACAAAGGAGATAAATTTAGCCTACAAATTAGAAGATGGTATGAAAATATATATTCCAACAAAAGAAGAAAGTGAAAACAAACAAAAAGAAGCAGCAAATCAAGAAAATCAATATGTATATGAAGGAATAAAAGAAAAAACTTCACAAACAAATAGTTTACAAGTAAATAATGAGCCTAAAGAAACTATAAAAAATAAAAAAGTAAATATAAATAAAGCTTCACAAGAAGAACTAGATAGCTTACCAGGAATAGGACCATCAACAGCAAGTAAAATTTTAGAATATAGAAAACAAAATGGGAGCTTTAAAAATATAGAAGATATAAAAGAAGTTAGTGGTATTGGAGAAGCAAAATTTGAACAAATAAAAGAAATGATTACAGTAAAATAATCAAAATAAATTTAAATAGTAAGTTGAATTAAGAGAGAAAATAAAAAAGTTTGTGACTCTAAAGAAATATACTTAAAAAATTTTACGATAAAAAGAACTTGACTAAATAAAAAAAACATAGTAAAATGTTAGAACAAACTAACAAAAACATATAAACGAAAAATATATTATACATGCATTTTATTATGATATGATAAACCATTTATATATGAACAATAGAGTGCATTATATGTAAGTTATTAAAAATATAAAAAGTTATAATTTACTAACAATAGGTTTATAGGTAGAACCTTCATTAAAAACCTAAATATCAATATAAAAGGAACAAAAATGAAGCTAACAAACTCACAAGAAGAATATTTAAAAACTATATACATATTAGAAAACAGTAATAAAAAAATAAGAGTTACAGACATTGCAAAAAAATTAAACATAACAAAACCAAGCGTAAATAGAGCAATAAAAATGCTAAAAGAAATAAACTTAATAGAATATGAAGCATATGGAGATATTTTATTAACAAATGAAGGAAAGCAATATGCAAAAGAAATTCTAAAAAAGCAAGATATAGTAAAAATATTTTTAACAGACATATTAGAAGTAAGCGAAGAAGTAGCAGAAGAAGAAGCAAAATCAATGAAATCAGCAATATCAAAAGAAACAAGTAAAAGATTAGAAAAATATATAGCGCAAATAATGAACTTAGGAGACTTAGATTGTAACTATGATGAAAACAATCCTAAATGTAAAAACTGTGTTAAGATTACAATAAAAAACAGATTAAAAAAACAACAAAAAAAGAAAAATAGCTAATCGATATAATTAAAGCTACCTTATATATTTAAAGTTTGTTTGATGCATAAGGAAAAATAAGATATACGGTTCAAGATAAAAGTTAAATTTTATATACAATAAAAAATAGGAAAGGAGAGTATAATATAAAATATTATACAAAAATAAAATGATATTAGAAATAAAAGATATATGTTTTGAAAGAGAAAATAAAAAAATATTAGACAATATAAATTTAGAAATAGAACTAGGAAAATTTATAGCAATAACAGGACCAAATGGATCAGGAAAATCAACATTAGCAAAAATAATAATGGGAATAGAAAGACCTGATTCAGGGAAAATACTATTTGATGGAAAAGACATAACAAATATGGAAATAAATGAAAGAGCAAAATTAGGAATTAGTTTCGGATTTCAACAACCAGTAAAATTCAAAGGAATTACAGTATATGACTTATTAAAAATAGCATCAAAAAAACAAATAACAAAAAAAGAAGCATGTGATGCACTATCAAAAGTTGGATTATGTGCAAAAGAATATGTAGATAGAGAAGTAAATGGTTCACTATCAGGAGGAGAGTTAAAAAGAATAGAAATAGCAACAGTAGCATTAAGACAAACAAAACTAACAATATTTGACGAACCAGAAGCAGGAATAGACTTATGGAGTTTTAACAATTTAATAGAAATATTTGAAAATATGAGAGAAATAATAAAAGGAACAACAATAATAATATCACATCAAGAAAAAATACTAAAAATAGCAGATAAAATAGTATTAATGAAAAACGGAAAAGTAGAAAAAATAGGAGAAAGCAAAGAAATCTTAGCAGAAGACATAAAAGAAAAGAAATGTTGCAAGATAAAATAAAGGTTATAGGACCTAAAAACCTAAATTTTATAAAAATAGGAGAAAGAATGGAAGAAAAAAACTTAAATGAAATAGACAAAAGTTTACTTAATGAAATATCAAACTTAGAAAACATGGAAAAAGGAGCTTTTAATATAAGAAAAAATGGAAAAGGAATAGAAAGAAAAGTTACAGAAAACATAAATATAGTAACAAAAAAAGATGTATCAGGGATAGATATATATGTAAAAGAAAACACAAAATTTGAATTTATACATATACCAGTTATTATAACAGAAAGTGGCTTAACAGATGTTGTATATAACGACTTTTATATAGGAAAAAATGCAAATGTAATAATCGTAGCAGGATGTGGAATACACAACGACCACCATACAAATGCTCAACATGATGGAATACACAGATTCTATTTAGAAGAAGGAGCAAAAGTAAGATATGTAGAAAAACACTATGGGGAAGGAAATGGTGACGGAAAGAACATATTAAATCCGATAACAGAAGTATATTTAAAACCAGGAAGTAGCATGGAAATGGAAAGTGCACAAATAAAAGGGGTAGACTCGACAATTAGGGAAACAAAAGGAATATTACAAGAAAATACAAATTTTGTAGTAACAGAAAAAATAATGACACATGGAAAACAAACAGCAAAAACAATATTTGATGTAGAATTAAATGGAGAAAATGCAAGTACACATGTAACATCAAGGTCAGTAGCAGCAGATAACTCAAAGCAAGAATTTGTTTCAAAAATCTATGGAAATAAAAAATGTTTTGCGCATAGCGAATGTGATGCAATAATAAAAGACAAAGCAATAGTAACAGCAACACCAGAAATAACAGCAAATGATGTAGATGCAAACTTAATTCATGAAGCAGCAATAGGAAAAATAGCTGGAGAACAATTGATTAAGTTAATGACACTAGGATTATCTGAAAAAGAAGCAGAAGAAGAGATAATAAATGGATTTTTAAGATAAATAGAGATATTTTCAAATTTTGATAATATATTAAAATTTGAAGATACTAAGAATTTAAATATATTTGGAATGTAAAATAAATCTTATAGAAAATTTACATTAAAGAACTATGATAAAAGATAAGGTTTTATAAAAAATTCTAATATAAGTATATAAAAAGAATATCAAAAATATTGTATAAACTGCATACATATTATTTGATATTCTTTATATATAATTTTCAATTGCATATAAAATCAGATTTTATCTTGGTATATAAAAAAACTTTCTATAATAATTTTTTATCATAAGAAGGTTTATTTTCAAACTTTACAAAAATTATGCTATATATTCAATTTTATTCAACATCTTTTTTCCAAAGACCATGTTTGTTGCAATAAGCATAAAGAACTGAACCAGGAATATAAGGAAAACGACATTCAGCATTTTGTTCAGGATATAATTTAACAAAATATTCTTTATTATCAGCAACTAAAGAAATCCATTCAATAAAATGTTCCTTTTCCATAACATGATTTACCTTGACAAAAATTTCATCTTCAACTTTTTCAAAAGTAGGAACATGTTTTTCAACAGCTGCATCAACAGAATTAGGAACTAATACTTCCATAGCTTCTCCGCAACAAGATATACCACAATTTTCGCAGTTACAATCTTCAATTACTCTTACAATAGCTCCGCAAGATTTACATTTTTTTATAATTAATTCATTTTTCATAATTTTTACCTCCTTAAAATTTATAAGATTAGTATATCATTTATTTTTAAAATTATAAAGTGATATTTGCAACAAAAAATATTTATTTATCATCAATCTAAAAAATGTGCAAAATAGGTATACAAAATAAAATAGTATGATATAATGACTACATATAATAGTTATAAAAATACTTAGAAATAGGAGGTTAATTTTATGAAATTAGAAAACAAAGTTGCAATTGTAACAGGAGGAGCCATGGGAAATGGTTTAGGAATTGTTAAAGTATTTTTAAAATATGGAGCTAAAGTAATTATATTTGACTATTCAGACAAACTAGGAGAAACTGTTGATGAATTAAAAAAACAAAACTATGAAGTTGATGGATACATAGTGGATATAAGAGACAAAAATAAAATAATGGAAAATATAGAAAAAGTAACACAAAAATATGGAACAATAGATATTTTAGTAAATAATGCCGGAGTATCAAAATTAACACCATTCTTAGAAACACCAGATGATATAAGAGATTTTCATTTTGATATAAATATAAAAGGTGCATGGAACATGTGCCAAGCAGTATTACCTCATATGCCAAAAGACGGAGCAATTGTAAATTTATCATCAGTAACAGGAACAATGGTTGCTGATAGTGGTGAAGTAGCATATGCAACAACAAAAGCAGCATTATTAGGATTTACAAAAGGACTAGCAGCAGAAGTCGTAAATAAAGGAATAAGAGTAAATGCAATACTTCCAGGATATATAATGACTCCAATGGTAGAGGGAATGGCTAAAGATACAAATGAAAATAATCCTGATTCAGTAGTTGATGGTATCGCTAAAGGAATACCAATGGGAAGACTTGGAACAATTGAAGAATTAGGTGAATTAGCAGCATTTTTAGCAAGCGATGAATCATCATATATAACAGGACAAAGTTTTGTGATAGATGGAGGATCAACATTACCAGAGACATCTAGTATGGGAGTATAGAAATTTGTTTTGTAAAATATAATATAAGTTATGGAATAATAAATGTAAAAATGCATATAATAATTAATAGAAGAAGTTTAAATAAAATATTAGTATTAACTTATTGATTATGCTAGAAACACATGTAAAGTGGGCATCAATTAGTAGAGATAATGATTTTATGTTGGTGTTCACTTTATAGATGTGGAGGGAGTCGAGGAGATTTAATGTGTGCGTAAAATGTAAAATAAATTTAATTGAATTATATTACAAGCGTATTTAAATAAATTTTTTTAGATAGTCAACATATATAGGGGGATTTATAGTTAGTGTAAAATATTAGTAGGCAAAATATAGAAATTTTGTCTACTAAATTTTTT
>CAUWFY010000027.1:0-12517 GCA_963558115.1 uncultured Clostridia bacterium | reverse complement strand
AGTTTGCCCAGTTGGAGCACCAGTTGAAGAGTGATTTTGATGATTTTGGGGTCGGAGACAAAAATCATTTCATAAGGTAAAATGATTTTATATCAAAGATTTAAATTATTAAATATAAAGAAATGTAAAATAAAAAAATTCTTATGATTACTAAATATCATAAGAGTTTTTTTACATTTTATAGAATAATTTATATAATAAGTTTTTAATTTAAAAATTTTGTTGAAATTGGAAAGCTGATTTTTGTCTCCGACCCCAAAATCATTTTTGAGGAAAATATTGACAATCAGTTTTATTATGATAAAATTAAAAAATATCAAAAAAATAAAAACTTATGTTTGACATTTATTTGTTTGTATGATATTATGTAGGAAAATATGAGAATGGAGTGAATAAAATGCCAAAAAAGAAACCTGAATTAAATAGAAGAGAAAAGTCGATATTAAATTTTATTGAGAAACAAATAATGACACAAGGTTATCCACCATCAGTAAGAGAAATAGGAAAAGCTGTTGGACTAAGTTCTACAGCAACAGTTCATGGATATTTAGCAAAATTAGAAGAAAAAGGGTATATAAAGAAAAAAGATAAAAAAGGAAGAACTTTAAGATTATTAAGAGGTTCATCAGGAGAAGAAAAAGTAATGTCTAGTAAAGACTTTTATACTCAAAAAGAATTAGTAGAAGTTCCAATTATAGGAAGAATAACAGCAGGAGAACCAATTTTAGCAGTAGAAAATGTAACAGATACATTTCCAATTCCAGTAGATTTTGTTGGAAATTCAGAAAGCTTTATGCTAACTGTTAGGGGAGAGAGTATGATAGAAGCTGGAATCCTAGATGGCGATTACATATTAGTAAAAAAACAAAATACTGCACAAAATGGAGAAATTGTTGTTGCTCTAATAGGAGAAGAGGCAACAGTAAAAACTTTTTATAAAGAAAAAGACCATATTAGATTGCAACCAGAAAATTCTACAATGGACCCAATAATAGTACCAAATTGCGAGATACTAGGAAAAGTTGCAGGGGTATTTAGAAAGATGTAATTCACGAAAAATTCACAATTAAATCATTGACAAATGACACTGTGTCACATATAATTATGGGTGCAGTGTCATTTTATTTATTGTTATAGCAAAACAGATTAAATATTAGAAATATGTAATTTATAGTCATATAAATTATTTAATAAACTAAGATGAAAGCTCATAATTTTAAAAAAATATTAAATAAAAATTATAAGGTTTATAGGTAAAACCATATAAAAACCTAAATATATTATACAAGGAGAAGAAAATGCTAAAAGTTTTAAAAAATTTAAAGAAAACATTAGGGTCTGTAATTGCAATAGTAATATTACTTTGTATCCAAGCAACTACTGATTTAGCATTACCAGATTATACATCAAAAATAGTTAATATTGGAATACAAGCAGGTGGAATTGAAAATGCAGTACCAAAATTAATTTCTAAGGCAGATATGGAAAAAACATTATTATTTACAGAAAATGATGAGGAAGTGTTAAGTAATTATACATTATTAGGAGAAGAAAAAAATAAAGAACAAGAAAAAATATTAAACAAATATTTAGGAAAAGATTATAATGTAGAGCCAAATACAATATATGTTTTAAATGACATAGATGAAGAAACAGAAAATAATTTAGAAAAAGCTTTATCTGGTGCATTAATGGGTGCAACTACAATTTCTAATGAAGAAACAGCTAATCAAATAAAACAAAAAATATTAGAAAATACTCAAGAACCACAAAAAACATATATGCAAAATATGAGTTTAGTAGAACTAATATCTAATATGCCAGAAGAGCAAAAAAGTCAAGTTTTACAAGAATTTACTAAAAAGATAGATGAAATGAATGATTCAATAAAAGAACAAGCAGCAGTTTCAGCAGTAAAACAGTTATATAAAGACATAGGTGTTGATACAGATAAACTTCAAAATGATTATATATTATTAGCAGGATTACAAATGTTAGGTGTAGCTTCAATAACAATGGTATCAGCAGTATCAATTATGTTTTTATCAGCAAGAGTGGCAGCAATGTTAGGAAAAACTTTAAGAGAAAAAGTATTCGAAAAAGTTTCTGAATTTTCAAATGCAGAATTAAATGAATTTTCAACAGCATCATTAATAACTAGGAGTACAAATGATGTTCAACAAATTCAACAATTAATAACTATATTATTCAGAGTAGTAGTATATGCGCCAATTATTGGTATAGGTGGTTTCATAAAGGTACTTACAGAAACAGATAATTCAATGGCATGGATTATAGGAATAGCAATATTTGCAATTTTAGTAATTGTTGCAACACTATTTATAGTAGCAATGCCAAAATTCAAAAAGCTACAAGAGTTAACAGATAAATTAAATGAAGTTACAAGAGAAATACTAACAGGAATCCCAGTAATAAGAGCATTCCATAAAGAAAAGAAAGAAGAAAAAAGATTTGATAATGCAAATAAAGATTTAATGAAAACAAATGTCTTTGTAAATAGAGCAATGTCATTGATGATGCCTTTATTAATGTTGGTTATGAATTCAATAATGATTTTAATAGTCTGGGTTGGAGGCCACAATGTAAATGATGGAGTTATGCAAGTTGGAGATATGATGGCATTTATTCAATACACAATGCAAATTGTAATGGCATTTTTAATGATTTCAATGGTTTCAATTATGCTTCCAAGAGCGGCGGTGTCTGCTAGACGTATAAATGAAGTTCTTGAAAAAGAGCCATTAATTAAAGACAAAAAAGAAACAAAGAAATTAGACCCAAGTAAAAAAGGATTAGTAGAATTTAAAAATGTTTGCTTTAAATATCCAGATGCTGATACAGAAATATTAGAAGATATTGATTTTACAGCAGAACCCGGAAAAACTACGGCAATAATAGGTAGTACAGGAAGTGGAAAATCAACAATAGTAAATTTAATTCCAAGATTTTATGATGTGACAGAAGGTGAATTATGTATTGATGGTGTAAACATAAAAGATGTAGCTCAAAAAGAATTAAGAGATGTAATAGGTTTTGTGCCACAAAAAGGAACATTATTTTCTGGAACAATAGAATCAAATATAAAATACTCAGATGAAAATATGTCTGATGAGCAAATGATAAATGCAGCAGAAATTGCTCAAGCAACAGAATTTATAGAAGGAAAAGAAGAAAAATATAAATCACCAATAGCACAAGGTGGTGGAAATGTATCAGGAGGACAAAAGCAAAGAATTTCTATTGCAAGAGCTATTGCAAAAAATCCAGAAATATTTGTATTTGACGATAGTTTTTCAGCTTTAGACTTTAAAACTGATAGTAAGTTAAGAGAAGCATTAGCTGAAAAAACAGAAAATAAAACTGTAATAATTGTAGCACAAAGAATAAGTACAATATTAAATGCAGATAAAATTATAGTACTAGAAGAAGGTAAAATGGTAGGCGAAGGAACTCATGAAGAACTTATGAAAAATAATGAAACATATAGACAAATTGCACTATCACAATTATCTGAAGAAGAATTAGGACAGGAAGGAGGAGAGTAAATGCCAGGACCAATGAAAGGACCTATGGGAAAAGGTCATAAAAACACAGAAAAAGCAAAAGATTTTAAGAAAACTACTAAAAAGTTAATAAAATCTTATCTTTCAAAATATAAAGTAGCGATATTTTTTGTTATATTATTTGCAATAGGAAGTACAATATTTACTATTGTAGGACCAAAAATATTAGGAAATGCAACAACAGAAATATTTAATGGTATAATGGGAAAAATAACTGGTGGTGCAGGAATTGATTTTGGGAAAATTGGAAAAATTGCATTAACATTATTAGGACTATATTTTATAAGTGCATTATTTTCAGTTATACAAGGTTTTACAATGACATCAGTGTCACAAAAAATTACATATAAATTAAGAAATGATATAGCAATTAAAATAAATAAATTGCCAATGAAATACTTTGATAAAAAAACGCATGGAGAAGTTTTATCAGTAATAACAAATGACATAGATACTTTAAGTATGAACTTAGATCAAAGCATAACACAAATTATTACATCAATATGTACTATAATAGGAATACTTGTAATGATGTTTTCAATAAGTTGGCAAATGACATTAATATCATTGATAATATTGCCAATAGCAACATTTTTAGTTAAATCAATAGTAGCTAAATCACAAAAATACTTTAAAAGACAACAAGAATATTTAGGTCATGTCAATGGGCAAGTAGAAGAAATATATAGTGGACTAAATATAGTAAAAGTATTTAATGCAGAAAACAAGGTAAAAGCTGAATTTGAAAAAGCAAATAGTGAGCTATATAGGTCAGCTTGGAGAGCTCAATTCCTTTCAGGACTAATGTTTCCAGTAATGAACTTTATATCTAATATAGGATATGTAGGAGTTGCAGTAGCAGGAGGATATTTAGCTGTACAAGGAAAAATAACAGTTGGAAATATACAAAGTTTTATACAATATAACAAGCAATTTACTCGGACCAATAAATCAAATTGCTCAAATATCAAGTATGTTACAAGCAATGGCAGCATCAGCAGAGAGAATTTTTGAATTTTTAGAAGAAACAGAAGAATTAGAAACTTCAAAAGGAAAAATTGATATATCAAAAGTACAAGGTAATGTAAAATTCAAAAATGTAAAATTTGGATATGACGAAAATAAAACAATAATTAATGATTTTAATGCTAAAGTAAAAGAAGGACAAAAAATAGCAATAGTAGGACCAACTGGAGCAGGAAAAACAACAATGGTAAAATTATTGATGAGATTTTATGATGTAACAGAAGGTGAAATATTAGTAGATGGACATAATATAAAAGATTTTGATAGAGGAGAACTTCGTAAGATGTTCGGAATGGTATTACAAGATACTTGGTTATTTGGAGGAACTGTAAAAGACAATATAAAATATAGCAAAGAAGAAGCAACAGATACAGAAGTAATCGAAGCAGCAAAAGCAGCTCATGTGCATCACTTTATAAAAACCTTACCTAATGGATATAATTCATTAATAAATGAAGAATCAACTAATATATCAGCTGGACAAAAACAATTATTAACAATAGCAAGAGTAATATTAGCAGATCCAAAAATATTAATATTAGATGAAGCAACAAGTTCAATAGATACAAGAACAGAAATACAAATTCAATCAGCAATGGATAACTTAATGAAAGGAAGAACAAGCTTTATAATTGCACATAGATTATCAACAATAAAAAATGCAGATTTAATATTAGTAATGAATCATGGAGACATAATAGAACAAGGAACTCATGAGGAATTGTTAGCTAAAAATGGATTTTATGCTGATTTATATAATAGTCAGTTTGATGAAGGGGAAGAATAGAAATCTTCCCCTTTATTCTTAGTCTTTTCTTTTTCCAAAGATAGATAATATTCTTAAGAATATATTTATGAAATCAAGATATAATTGCATTGCACAATAAATATGAATTTTTTCTTTATCAATACCTTCTACACTTTGCAATAATTTTACTTTATTAATATCATAAATTGTTACCCCTAAGAAAATTGCTAGTATAACCCAATCTAAGATTATATCAAGAGTTCCACTTTTTAAAATAAATAAATTTATAATTGTAAGAACTAAACCAGCAATTAAAAATACAGATAAATAAGGTCCCCATTTACTTAAATCTTTATTAGTTTTATAACCTATTAAAGCTAAAACAGCAAATATTAAAGCTGAAATAGCAAATAAATAGATAATAGAACTTAATTCAAAAACAGCAAAAATTACTGCAAGTGTTACACCATTTATCATAGAATATACAAAATATAGAATACCAACTAAAATAGGCGGTAATTTTCTATATAGAAAACTAAATAAAAGAACAGCTACTACTTCAATTATTAGTAAAATTGAAAAAGAATCTTCTATTAAAATTTTAAAGTATAAACCTGAAGAATAAGTGTACCAAGCAATAATTCCTGAACCAAGTAATCCTAGGAACA
Source organism: uncultured Clostridia bacterium (assembly GCA_963558115.1). Classification (GTDB taxonomy): domain Bacteria; phylum Bacillota; class Clostridia; order TANB77; family CAG-508; genus CAG-269. The sequence continues at coordinate 6,491 of CAUWFY010000027.1, read as the reverse complement.
TCCAGAAAAATGTCTTTCCAAACAATTTATTTTGTACTGAAATATTTTCTTCTTCCATAAAATCTCCTTTCTTTCATTATATTAATACAAGTATATAAATAATAAAGAAAATATGCAATAATTTTGAAAAAAATATATGATAATATTTTAAGATTAGTTCACAATAAAATAATATTTAGAAGTTATTTAATTACTGGATAATGGTTTTAAAAATTAACCGCTGGAAATAGTTGATAATTATAATTTTTTTAGATTTTGACTACTTATTTCATTCAGAAAGAATTGGTAAGGCTTCCTCATGAGCCTCTCTCACTCAGACCCTTTCATACTTCAAGTACCGTGAGCATTCCTCATTAGAAAGCCTAACCAATTCTAATCTTCATTCCAGTCGAACGTCAAAATCTAAAAAAATTATAATTATCAACTATTTCCAGCTTCTCTACAATAAAAACTATTATCATGTAACGTTATTTATATTAATTTTAAAAAATATATTGACAAAGATTTAAAAAAGTTATAATATTAAATCAATATATGAACATATAATCATACAATCGTATAAAAGGAGAAAAAATAATGGATGAAAATTTATGTGAAATTACTATAATTCATGAAGATGTAGTAAAAAAAGTGAAGAAAATAATGCCAGAAGATGATGAAATATATGACTTAGCAGAGTTTTTTAAAGTATTTGCAGATTCTACAAGGATGAAAATGATATATGCTTTAATGGAAAAGGAGTTATGCGTATGTGATTTAGCAAATATAGTAAATACAACTCAATCAGCAATCTCACATCAACTAAAAATATTAAGGCAATCAAAATTAGTTAAATTTAGAAAAGAAGGAAAAGTAGTATATTATAGCTTAGATGATGAACATATAAGCCAAATAGTAAAGAAAGGTCGTGAGCATATTGAAGAGTTATAGATATAAGCTAGAAGGACTTGATTGTGCAAACTGTGCTAAAAAAGTTGAAGAAAAATTAGCAAGTACAGATGGATTTGAAAATGTAAATGTCAACTTTTCAACTTTAAAATTATCATTTAGAACAGAAAAATACGAAAATGACAAAAACTTAAAAAATATAGTTGAAGAAATTGTAAGAAAAGTAGAACCAGATGTAGATGTTATAGAAAATTCAAACAAAGAAATAAATGATAAATCAGAAAGAAGTAATGTAGATATTATTAGAATTATTATTGGAGTTCTAGTTTATTTTCTAGGAATGAAATCAAACTTAGGAAAAGGATTTTCATTAATATTTTTAATTATTTCTTTAGTAATATTACTTTATAAAATAGTACCAAAAGCAATAAAACAAATAGTAAAAAACAAATCTTTAGATGAAAATGCATTAATAGCAATATCAGCAATAGGTGCATGTTTTGTGGATAAAGCAATGGAAGGAATAATGGTTATAACATTATATGAAATAGGAAAAATATTAGAGGCAAAAGCAATAAGTAAAACACGAAATTCAATTTCAAGTTTAATGGATATAAGACCAGAATATGCAAATATAAAAGATAAAGAAGAAATAAAGAAAGTAAGTCCAGAAGAAGTAAAAATAGGAGATATAATAGTAATAAAAAGTGGAGAAAAAATTCCATTAGATGGAATTATTATAAAAGGAGAAGCTCAAATAGATAACTCAGCTTTAACAGGAGAGAGTGAGTTAATAAATGTAAAAGAAGCTTCGAAAGTGCTATCAGGTGGAATCAATGTTCAAGGGTTAATTGAAGTAAAGGTTGAAAAACTATATGAAGATAGTACAGTAAGTCAAATTTTAAATTTAGTGGAAAATGCAACAGATAAAAAAGCAAAGACAGAAAATTTTGTTTCAAAAGCTGCAAAAGTTTATACACCAATAGTTTTAGGATTATCAATACTTGTAGCAATATTTATGCCAATATTTTTCAAAGAAGTAACATATCAAGAAAGTATATATAAAGCATTAATATTTTTAGTAATATCATGTCCTTGCTCAATAGCAATATCAGTACCATTAAGTTATTTTAGTGGAATAGGTAAAGCTTCTAAAAGAGGAATTTTAGTAAAAGGAAGTGATTACTTAGACAGTTTAAAAGACATTAAACAAATAGTATTTGACAAAACAGGAACAATAACAACAGGAAATTTTAAAGTAAATGAAATTAAGTCATTTAATGAAAAATATAATGAAAAAGAAATTTTAAAATACTTTGCAATGGGAGAAAGCTATTCAAATCATCCAATAGCAAAATCAATATTAAATGAAGTAAAAAATGAGGATATAGATATAAAACAAGTAAGAGATTTTGAAGAGATTGTAGGTAAAGGTCTAAAATATAAAATAGAAGATAAAGAAGTTATTATTGGAAATAAAAAAATGATAAATGATAGCGAAATTACTTCAAATCAAGAAGAAGGAACTATATTGTTCTTGAAGGTTAATGGCGAAAAAGTTGGAAGTATTAAATTAATAGACGAAATAAAACTAGATGTAAAAACAACAATTAAAAAACTAAGCAATTTAGGAATAAGAACAAAAATGTTTACAGGAGATAAAAAAGAAATTGCACAAAAAATAGCAAAAGAAGTAGGAATAAAAGAAGTTAAATATGAAATGTTACCACAAAATAAATATGAAGAATTAGAAAAAGTTTTACAAAATAAAAAGTCAAATGAAAAGGTGGCATATGTAGGAGATGGAATTAATGATAGCCCAGTATTAGCAAGAGCAGATATTGGAATATCAATGGGTGGAGTAGGCTCTAGCTCAGCAATAGAAGCTTCAGATATTGTAATAATGACAGATGAATTATCAAAAGTTATAGAAGGTATTGAAATTTCTAAAAAGACTAATAAAATAATAATGCAAAATTTGATTGTATCAATAGGAATAAAATTATTGGTTTTTGCATTAACTCTATTTGGACTTTCAGATATGTGGGAAGCAATATTTGCAGATGTGGGTGTAACATTAATTACAGTATTTAATACATTGAGGATTTTGAGATAAGATTTAAATGATATAAAAATAATGAAAAAGATTATAAAAATTTGTATGATAGATATCTTAAAAGGTGTTGATTAATCAGATAAAAGTGTGTATTCAAAAGAACACGATGAAATAGTCGAAAAATGCACAACAAAATAGTCAAAATTTGCACAATGAAATGGTCAAAAAATGCACAACGAAACAGTCAAAATTTGCACAATAGAATTAAAAGAATAAAAATATAGGAGTTAAAAATGGAAAAATTAAAAGAAGAGGTAAAAGAAAAATTACACAAATTATCAGACGAAAAATATAAAAAATTCCATACTGCTTTATGTCCGGAAGTGGATAATATTTTAGGAGTACGAGTACCTATACTTAGAAATTATGCAAAAGAACTAAAGAAGGAATATAACTTAGAAGATTTAATCCAAAACATCGATGACCAATATTATGAAGAAATAATGCTAAAAGGAATGATAATAGGATTAGAAAAGAAAAAACATTTTGATACAATTAAAGAATATATAAAAAACTTTGTACCTAAAATAGACAATTGGGCAATATGTGACATATTTTGTGCAGGATTAAAAATTACTAAAAAATATGAAAAAGAAATGTGGGAATTTATAAAAACATACTTAAAATCAGAAAATGAATTTGAAGTAAGATTTGCAATAGTAATGATTTTAGACTATTATGTAAAAGAAGAATATATATCAGAAAATTTTAAAATATTTGAAAATACAAAAAGCGATAAATATTATATACAAATGGCAGTAGCTTGGGCTATATCAATATGTTTTATAAAATTTTATGATGAAACAAAAGAATTTATGAAAAAATCAAATATTGAGAAATTTACATATAATAAAGCAATACAAAAAGCTATAGAGTCATATAGGATTACAGAAGAACAAAAAGAAGAACTAAGAAAAATGAAGAAGAAAATATAAAAAAAGAGGTTGCCCTAGATATAAAAATATTTTTATATTTGGGACAACTTCTTTTAAATTTATGTTACTATATAATAGTTTTTACAAATTAACCGCTTAAAATAGTTGATAATTATGATTTTTTGTGATTTTGACTACTTATTTTATTTTTTTATAAATTTTACTTGATAAAACATAAATTTATGATATTATTATGTAATAAAAAATAAACAAAAGGAGAAGTTTATGGAAAAACAAAATAAAAAAGTAAAAAAGGCAAAAAGAAAATTAACAACAGAAGAAGTTAATAAAAAGAAAAAAATGATAACTAGAATATTTATCTTAATAGTAGCATTGATAGTTTTATTTGGAATTTCAATGTTTGCAAGTGATTTTATAATTTTAGATAAAAATAAAACAACAAATTTAATAATAAATAACAAGAATGTAACATCAAACTTAAAAAATGATATTTATATAGAAGATGGAATTATATATTTATCAAAAAGTGATGTAGCTAATTTCTTTGACAAGTATATATATGAAGAAAAAGAATCAAATAAAATAATAACAACATATGATAAAAAAATAGCTGAAATAGGCTTTGAAGATAATGTAATAAATATAAATGGAGCAAATAAAAAAATATATGCTCATGCAATAGAAAAAAATAATACAATTTATTTACCAGTTTCAGAAATGAAAGAAGTATATAATATAGAAGTTCAAAATATAGAAGATACAAAAGTTATAACAATGGATTCATTAAATAAAGAACAAAAGAAAGCAATAGTAACATCAAATGTATCAATAAAATCATCAACAAGAATGATTGCAAAAACAGTTGATAGAATAAAAAAAGGCTCAACAGTTGTAGTTATTTCATCAGACAAAGGATATTCAAGAGTAAGAACAGAAAGTGGAAAAATAGGATATATAAAAACTAAAAAATTAGCAAATGAATATAATGTAAGAGAAAATATGGAAGAAGAAAAACAAATAGAAGGAAAAGTTAATTTAACTTGGGACTATTATTCAGAAACAGCTTCAGCACCTGATAGAACAGGAACAAAAATAGATGGAGTAAATGTAGTATCACCTTCATTTTTCTATATAGACGAAAAAGGAAGATTTGTTGAAAATGTAGGAGATAAAGGAATTAGCTATATAGAATGGGCACATGAAAATGGATATAAAGTATGGCCAATGGTATCAAATGCACCAGCAGCTACATCTAGCTTAGGAATTACATCTAAAATAATGAATGACTACGAAATAAGACAAAAATTAATTGATGCAATAGTAAAATCATGTGTAGAATATGACTTAGATGGAATAAATATAGATTTTGAAAATATGAAACAAGAAGACAAAGATATGTTCTCAAGATTTATAATAGAATTAGTACCAAGAATGAAAGAAATAGGACTAGTTACAAGTGTAGATGTTACAGCACCAGATGGAGGAGAAACATGGTCAATGTGCTTTGACAGACATGTTATAGGAGACGTGGCAGATTATACAATATTTATGGCATATGACCAAAATGGAGTTTCAAGTAATAAAGCAGGAACAAATGCAGGATATGATTGGATAAAATTAAATTTAACTAAATTCCTAAAAACAGAAGAAATAGAGCCAGAAAAATTAATATTAGCAGTTCCATTCTATACAAGATTATGGACAGAAAATCAAGACGGAGAATTAATAAAAAAATCAACAGTAGCAATGAATAAAATAGAAAATGTTATACCAGATGATGTAGAAAAACAATGGAAAGATGATGTTAAACAAAATTATGTTGAATATAAAGAAGGAGAAAACACTAAAAAAATGTGGATAGAAGATGTAGAATCTTTAAAAGCAAAAATGTCATTGATAAAAGAAAACAACTTAGCTGGTGTAGCATCTTGGCAAAAGGGAATGGAAACTGATGATGTTTGGGAAATGATGGAGAATGAATTGAATAAATAAAATAAAAAATCATTTTAGACTGTAGAGGTTTAAAATGATTTTTTATTCTGAAATAACATCATCAAAAAGAGGATCATTAAAAAATTCTTGTAATGTAATGTTAAAACCTTCACAAATATGTAACATGGTATCCATTCTTAAATTTTTAGTATCATTTTTTAAGAAATCTGAAATTGTAGGTAAAGATACACCAGCAGATTTGGATAAATCAAAAAGTTTCATATTATTTTCTTTTAATAAGTTGTAAATTCTTTTACGAGTAGCATCTGAAAGTTGCATTATTACACCTCTTTCTTAAATTAATATAAAAATTATATCAAAGTAAGAAATCAAACCACTAAGGAAAACCTTAAAACAAACTTAAAAACTAAGGAATTTCTTAATTTGGGTTGAAAAAAATAATAATATATGATATTTTATTAAGGAATTCCTTAATAAAAACAAAAGATAAAGAGGAGGTAAATAATAAATGAAACAAATTAGAGAAAAAAGGGGAATAACACTAATTTCATTGGTGATTACAATCATAGTATTGCTAATCCTCGCAGGAGTAAGTATAGCAATGCTAACAGGAGATAATGGAATAATAACTCAAGCAC
>CAUWFY010000026.1:0-12607 GCA_963558115.1 uncultured Clostridia bacterium | reverse complement strand
AGATGAAGCTAAAGAAGTATCAAAAGGTTTTGAATGTGGTATGCAAATTGAAAACTATAATGATATTAAAGAAGGAGATATTATAGAAGTATTTATAATGGAAGAAGTAAAAAGATAATTAAATGACTTAAAATTTTATATATGAACAATTTAATACGGGCTAAGAGGTATATATTTTATGTAAGTAATATAATTAGCTCGTATTTTTAAATTATAGGAATTTGTATTTTATAAGTTAATAATAAAGTTGTTGCATAAACAAATACTGGATGATGGTTTTTAAAATTAGCCGCTGGAACTGGGTGATAATTATGACTTTTTTAAATTTTGGACTACTCATTCCATTCAGAAAGAATTGGTAAGGCTTTCTCATGAGCCTCTCTCACTCAGACCCCTTCATACTTCAGGTACCGTGAGCATTCCTCATTCGAAAGCCTAACCAATTCTAATCTTCATTTCAATCGAACATCCAAAATTTAAAAAAGTCATAATTATCACCCAGTTCCAGCTTCTCTATAATAAAAAATATTATCCTGTAACGAGACACGACATATGGTAATTTAAAATATTTTAAGTATGGCGATTATAGAATAAAAGGAGGTAATAAAATGCCAAGTAATAATAATAGATTAGGAAGAATTGATGAAGAATATAGGAAAGAACTTAGCCAAATTATAGGTTATGAATTAAAAAATCCAAATGTAACAGGTCTAATTAGTGTTACAAAAGTAAAAGTAACAAATGACTTGAAATTTGCAAAAGTATATGTTAGCATTTTAAATTCTAAAAATATAAAAGATACTTTAGCAGGATTAAAAAAATCAGCAGGTTTCATAAGAACAGAATTAGCTAAAAGAGTTAATTTAAGAAATACTCCTGAATTAATTTTTGAATTAGATGATTCAATAGAATATGGTGCAAAAATAGATACAATATTAAAAGAAATATTACCAAAAAAAGAAGATTAATCAATATAAATTAAAAGTTAATTTTAAATATATTATACGATAGAGAAAAGGCTTGAATGATATCTAAAGGTTATAAATTATTCGTTCTGATTTGTGCCTTAAAAGGAAGGAATGATAGAAAAAATGACAATCGACAATATTTTTGAAGAAATAGAAAAAGCAAATAAAATAGTTGTATTAACACATGAAACACCAGATGGAGATGCAATAGGCAGTTTACTTGCTATGAGATTAATTTTGAAAAAGTTAGGAAAAAATGCTGATGCAATAATTTCAGGAATTCCATCAGTGTTTAAATTCTTACCAGGAGCAGAAGAAGTAAAATCTGAAAGTGATATTGAGCAATATGACTTAGCAATTACATTAGACTGTGCAACTTTAAAAAGGGTAGACGGAAAAGAATACTGTGAAAAAGCTAAAAAAATAATAGTTATAGACCATCATGGAAGTAATACTATGTATGGAGATATAAACTATGTAAATCCAGTAGCACCAGCGTGTTGTGAGGTTTTAGCAGGAATGCTAGAGTATAAGGAAATAGATATTGATGTAAATATTGGTACATGTATTTTAGCAGGAATTATAACTGATACAGGAGGCTTCAAACATGCAAGTGTGACAGCTGAAACCTTTGAATTCACAGCAGAGTTAATAAGTAAAGGTGTAAATGTATCTCAAATATATACAAAAGTACTAGAAACAAAAACAAGAGCAAATTTTGAATTATCAAAAAGAGCAATTGATAGATTAGAGTTTTTACAAGATGGAAAAGTTGCATTTACATATATAACAGAAGATGATATGAAAGATGTAAATGCACAGATAGGAGACCATGAAGGAATTGTAGAAATAGGAAGAGGAGTAGAAGGAGTAGAAGTTTCTATATTTATAAGAGAAAACAACGAAAGAAATGCTTATAAAGTATCTTTAAGAGCAAGTATTAATTCTAAAGTTAATGTTTCTGATGTTTGCTATATGTTTGGTGGTGGAGGTCACCAAAAAGCAGCTGGAGCATTAATTCAAGGAACTAGAGAAGAGGTTAAAGAAAAAGTCCTTAAAGAAGTAGAAAAACATTTAAATAAAAAATAATAAGAAGTAAATATCAAAGGAAATAGCGATTATAGATTTTTATTGGATGGGAAAATTCATTTTTCTTACTCAATAAAGAATTTTTAATGAAAATAGAAAAGGAAAATTATGAACGGAATATTAATAGTAAATAAGCCATTAAACTATACATCACATGATATTGTATACAAAGTAAAAAAAATAACAGGAATGAAAGTAGGGCATACTGGAACTTTAGACCCAATGGCAACAGGAGTATTACCACTACTTATAGGAAAGGGAACATTATGTTCTAAATATTTAATAAATCATGATAAAATTTATAATGTTAAATTACAACTAGGAATTAAAACTGATACAGCAGATAGTGAAGGAAATATAATAGAACAAAAAGAAATAAAAGGAGAAATGTTATCTCAAAATGCACTTGAAAAAGTATTGCATAATTTTATTGGAAAACAAGAACAAACTCCACCAATATATTCAGCAATAAAAGTAAATGGGAAAAAACTATATGAATATGCTAGAAAAGGCGAAAAAGTAGAGATAAAACCAAGACAAATAGAAATATATGATATAAAATTGCTAAAAATTGATAAAGAAAATAAACAAATTGAATTTTGTGTGAAATGCTCAAAAGGTACATATATTAGAAGTTTGTGTGAAGATATTTCAGAAAAACTTGATACAGTAGGATATATGATAGGCTTAGAAAGAGTCCAGGTTGGAGAATTCAATATAAAACAAGCTATATCAATAGAAGAATTGGCAAATAATAAGGAAATAGTAAAGGATAAAATTATTACAGTAGAAGATTTATTTAAAGATTTAGATAAAATTGAACTTGAAAAAAGAAAATTAGATCTATTTTTAAATGGAGTACAATTATCTAATTCCAATATAGATGGGATTTATAGAATTTATAGTGAAGAAAATTTTATTGGGATTGGGATTGTGAAAAATAAGTTATTAAAGAGAGATATAATAATTTAATTATTACAAAAATATAAAAGCACATAATAATACTAGAATATTGTTATGTGCTTTTCATAAATTAAGGTTATTTTTTCTTAGCATAAATCTCAAATACATGCCAATGTTTATCTTTTTCTGTTGAAATATCCTTAATATATTTTTTTTCAGCATAATATACAATTTCAAAATTCTTAAAATAATCTAAAAGTTTTTCCTTAGTCAGAAAAGTCATAGTTTTTGATTTATTCCATTCATCTTCAATTCCAAGAAAATTCCCGAACAAAAAATCCATTAGGTATAATATTTTTAGTTATTTCATTCATTAACACATCAAATTTATTTGGATTGCAAAAATGCAAACTAAAACATGAATAGATTAAACTTGCTTTTTGTAGTTTTATATTTTCAAAATCTTGCAACACAAATTTAAAATTGTCATTCATACCTATTTTATTCATTGTAGCTTCTTTTGATTTTTCTTCCTTATCTATACAAGTTACAGTAAATCCATTATCTATTAGGAACTTGGTGTCATTTCCAACACCAGAGCCTAATTCTATTGCGATTTTTTCAGTTAATTCTTTATCAAGTTGCATATTAAAGAATCCATGTAAAAGACCAGAAGGTTTATTAAATTTTTTTGATTTTTCATAAAATTGATTTATATTTTTCATAAACACTCTTCCTTAAATAATAAAAAATTAAGACATTGAATATTTAGTAATAAAATATTAATAGATATTTTAATTGTAGAACATTTTTACAATTAAGTCAACATAAGCAAAGGCTATTGTAGTGTATTTTTGCAACTTATTGACCATTTTTAAATGAAATTATATTAAAATTGGTCAATAACTTGATTTTTTAGAAAAGATATAATAATATAATTATGGGATGATACGGAAAAAATACATAAAAGAGAAAGTTATTTAAATAAAATTTGTGAATTTTATAAAGACGATATGATTAAAGTTATATCGTGAATAAGAAGATAATGATATAAAGATATCAAAACATCAAAACAATTAGAAAAAGTAATAGATTAAAAGATTTAAGATAATAATTTTGGAGTTTAAAATGGTAGATAATGATAGATTAAATCATTCATTAGCTGTTGCTAGAAAAATGGTTGAAATAGGAAAAGAATATAACTTAAATGATGATGAAGTAAAAGATTTATATGTATTAGGCTTTAACCATGATATTGGTTATGAGTATGAAAACAATTCTAATCATGCACATATTGGTGGAGAAATATTAAAAAGAAATAATTATAAATATTGGAAAGAAATTTATTATCATGGAGATATAAATGCAGAATATACATCATTATTTTTAAAAATATTAAATAAAGCAGATATGCAAATTGACAAATATGGTAATGATGTTGGATATATAAAAAGACTTGAAGATATTAAAAAAAGATATGGTGAAAATTCAACAACTTATAAAAAGGCTAAAATATTAGTATTAAAATTAAGGAGTGAAAATTAATAATGGAAGAATATTTAGAATTTGCAAAAGATATTGCATATCAAGCAGGTAAAATAATGCTTAAATACTTTAATCAAAATAATGGTGCTAGTTATAAAGGAGACAAGACAATTGTAACACTAGCAGATACAGAGATTAATTCTTATTTAATCAAAAAAGTAAAAGAACAATATCCTGCTCATGCAGTTGATGGTGAAGAAGAACAATCAGGAAAAAGTAATTTTGTATGGGTATGTGATCCAGTTGATGGAACAGCTATGTATGCTAGACATATACCTGTAGCAGTATTTTCTTTGGCATTAGTAATTAATGGTGTTCCAAATATTGGAGTAGTTTATGACCCTTTTACAGATAGTTTATATACAGCTATTAAAGGAAAAGGTGCATATAAAAACGGCGAGAAAATATCTGTAAATGACTATACTTTAGATGATATTAAAACTGTATGTCATTGTGATATGTGGTCAAAGGCAAAATACAATGTTTGCAAAGTATTTGAAAAATTAAGAAATATAACTAGATTAAATGATATCGGCAGTATTACAAAAGCAAGTTGCTTAGTAGCTACTGGAGATTATAGTTTAGCAATTTTTACTGGTACAGAACATAAACATTGCGATATTGCTGCTATTAAAGTTATTGTTGAAGAAGCTGGTGGAAAAGTAACCGATTTATTTGGAAATGAACAAAGATATGACCAAAGCATAAAAGGTGCTTTGATAAGCAATGGAATTGTGCATAATGAAGTTATAGAAGTAATCAAAAATTATATTATAGAGGATTAAAAAATTTTAAAAATATGTTGAAAAGAGGTTTGCATATATGATAAAAAATATAATCTTTGACTTAGGAAATGTACTATTAAAAGATAATCCATCAATTGTTTTAGAAAATTTAAAAGAACTAGATGAAAGAAATAGTCTAATTATCAAAAGACAGTTCTTTGATAATTGGAATGAATTGGATTTAGGAAACGAAACTTTAGAAGAACATTTGAATAACTGTAAATTCAAAATTCCTATTAATGAGAGTGTAAGAAAAATTTTATTAAATTATTATAAGTATAGACCTTTCAATGATGAAGTAATTGAATTAATGAATAATTTAAAAAACAATGAGTACAACATTTTTATATTATCGAATAATAATAAGGAAGCCTATGAATATTTAATAAAATTGCCTATATTTAAGTCCGTGGATGGATGGATTATGTCATGTGATTACCACATTATAAAATCCAATAAAGAAATATATATTAAATTATTTGAAACTTTTAATATTAAGCCAGCAGAATGTTTAACCCATGTAATATAAGCAAAAGCCAATATGAGATAAAATAGAATGAATAAAATAAAATCACCAACATATACTTAATTAAGATATATGAGGTGATTTTTATGTATTATATAGAACAAGCTGACAAGCCAATCAAAATAGAAGAATGGTTCAATATTGTGAAATTAAAAAATAACAGAATTATTTTACCAAACAAAAAGGAAGACAACATAAAAACAGACGAAATATTAGCAAAAAAAACAAAAAATATTTTAGATAAAACAGCTTCTAAAAAAATAATTTTAAGTAAAAATACACATAAAAAAAATGGCTATATAAATTATTTATATTCATACAATTACGATATAGTAGATGGAAAATGGCTCTTTAAAATATTAATGTATGATGTCCTAGAATATATAATCATGAAAGAAAATTTAGATAAAGAAGAAACACAAATAAGTATAATGATAAACGATATTACAGAAAGAGACTTATATAATATAAAAAAGATAATAACAAACTTTAAGAAAGTAAATATAATAACAAATCATTTAGAAAAATTTAAAAATCTCGAAGAAAAATATAAAGATATAGGGATAGTAATAAATGTAGGAAATAATAAACGAAAAGGAATTTTAAAATCTAAAATAATATTAAATTTAGATTTTCCATCTGAATTAGTAAATAAGTATAATATTTATGATGAAGCGATAATAGTTAATTTTCAAAATAATGTAAAAATCAAGAAAAAAAGATATAATGGAATTTGTATCAATGATTACGAAATTGATGTGAAAAATTGTAATGATTTTAACTTTTTAGATTTTGAGAATTATTACAAAAAAGAGCTATATGAAGGAATTTCATACAAAAATCAACCAATAGAAGAAGTTTTAAAAAAGCTGAAAATAGATGGAGTAGTAATAGAAAAATTAGTTGGAGTAAATAATTCTATTTAATATATAATAGTTTTTACAAATTATCAACTATTTTCAGCTACTCTAAAAGAAAAAATATTATACAGTAACATTAATATTACAAATTTTTATATAAATGCTTTTCTTTTTTTTAAAAGTATAATATAATGTAAACATCAATATTTGGCAAGGAGGGTGTAAAATGCCAACAAGTAGTAATAACAGAGATAATAAAGAAAGCAAAAATAGTCCTTATAAAGTACAAAATTCAAAAAATAGCAAAAAAAGAAAAATTAATAATACAAAAAATAAGGCTACAAGTAAAAATAACAAAAATACAAAGAAAAGCAAGAAAAATAAAGAAGGAAAATTTTCAAATAGACATCCTAAATTAATGATGTTTATAAGAATTATGATATTAATAATTTTACTTCTTTGTGTAATAGGGGCAGGAGTTGTTGCAGGAGTTTTCTTTGGACTTTTTGGAGATGACTTTGAAATTACAAAAGACGAATTAAAGATAGGTATGGCTAATACTGTAATAGTAGATAAAAATGGTGGAATAGTAGCACAACTAAGCGGCGATGAAAAAAGAAAAGTAATTACCCTTGAAGATATGTCAGAATATTTACCAAAAGCATATGTGGCAATGGAAGATGAAAGATTTTACAAACATAAAGGTGTTGATATAAAAAGAACAGCGGGAGCAATTGTAAAAACATTATTAGGAGATAGTTCTTATGGAGGAAGTACAATAACCCAACAATTAGTAAAAAATATAACTAAAGATGATGAGAGAAGTGGAATTGCTGGAATCATGAGAAAAGTAAGAGAATGGGCTAAAGCTTATCAAGTTGAAAGAATGATTTCAAAAGACCAAATTTTAGAGCTATATTTAAATATTTTATATGTTGGAGGAGAAGGAAATTTACATGGTGTTGAATTAGGCGCTGAATATTATTTCAATAAAAGTGCAAAAGACTTAAGTTTGGCACAATGTGCATATATGGCAGGAATAAATAGTTCGCCTAGTAGATATAATCCATTTGATACAACAAAAGATAATACAGAATTAATAAAGAAACAAACAAAAGTAGCATTAAATAAGATGAATGAATTAGGATATATAAATTCTCAAGAAGAATATCAAGCAGCAATAGCAGAAGTAGATGCAGGATTAGCCTTTAGTAAAGGAAGTATTGCTACAAGTTCAGCATATTCATATCATACAGAAGCAGTAATAGACCAAGTAGTTAAACAAGTAATGGAAGAAAAAGGAATATCACAGCAATTAGCAGAGAATTATGTTTATAGTAGTGGACTAACAATATATTCAACAGTAGACACAAATATACAAACACAAATGGAACAAGAATTTACAAATAAAAAATACATAGTAAATGGAATAGCAAAAGATAAAGCTGGAAATAAATTAAATGAACATTCACAATCAGCAATGGTTGTAATCGACTATAAAACTGGAAATGTAGTCGGAACAGTTGGAGGTTTAGGAGAAAAGAAAGAAACTAGAGGATTAAATAGAGCAACACAAAGTGTTAGACAAACAGGTTCATCTATTAAACCAATAGCAGTAGTTGCACCAGGATTACAAGAAAAAACAATAACAGCAGCAACAGCATATATGGATGAAGAAACAAACTTTGGAGGGAAATATACCCCTAAAAATCAAAACGGGAAATTTAGTAATGAACCAGTAAATATAAGATATTTTATAGCAAGATCTTTAAATATACCATCAGTTAAAATAATGAGACAATTAACACCAGAAAAATCAATAGAATATTTAAACAAAATGGGAATACATTCAATAAAAGCAGGAGAAGATAATGATATAACATTAGCACTAGGAGGAACAAGAAATGGTGCAACACCATTAGAAATGGCAGGAGCATATGCAAGTATAGCAAATGATGGTGTATATATAACACCAACTTTCTATACAAAAGTGGAAGATTCAAATGGAAATACAGTTTTAACACCAAAACAAGAACAAACAAGAGTCATATCAGAACAAAATGCATATATAACAAAATCAATAATGCAAGAACCAGTAAAATCAGGAGGAACAGCTACGTATTGTGCAATTTCAGGAATAGATGTTGCAGCAAAAACAGGAACAACAGATGATGATTATGACAGATGGCTTTGTGGATTTACACCATATTATGCAGCAGCTTGTTGGTATGGATATGATAGAAATGAAACTGTTAGATATGCTAATGGAACAATGAATCCAGCAGGAGCAATTTGGGATGCAGTAATGACAAATATTCATAAAGGACTAGGAAAAGCATCTTTCACAAAACCAGCTGGAATAGTAGAACAAACAGTATGTAAGACAACAGGATGTTTAGCAACAACAGGATGCACAAGCACTTATAAAGAAATGTTTACACAAGATAATATTCCAGAAAAATGTCAAGGGCATGGAAGTCAAACTTTGTGTACAGAATCAGGAAAAGTAGCAACACAGTATTGTTCACAATATTGTGCAACAAAAGTAAATTATTATGGTGCAACATTACCAAAAGAACAGTTAAATTTATGGAAACCAGTTAATTCGAAAAATAATTCAAAAGATAAAATAAATGATGTTTGTACTATTCATACAAAGCCAAAAGAAGAACCGAAACCACCAGAAAATAAACCAGATAAAAATACAACAAAGCCACCAGCAACAAATACAACTAACACAACAAACAAAACAAATACAAGTAATAGTACAAATACTTCAACAGGTAATAGTACAAATACATCTAGTAATTCAACTTCAAAAAATAATACAGTTAAAAAATAATAAATATATAAATTAAGAGGAAGTCATAAACAAAGACTACCTCTTAATTTAAAACATAGCAAAAGGAGGAAGTTATGGATATATACTTATATAATACTTTAACAAGAAAAAAAGAGAAATTTGTTCCAATAGATAAAGAAGAAGTGAGAATTTATTCATGTGGACCAACAGTATATAAAGATGCAACAATAGGAAATATGAGAACAAATATATTTCAAGATGTTTTAAGAAGAGTATTAAAATATAATGGTTATAAAATAAAGCATGTAATGAATATAACAGATGTTGGACATTTAGTTTCTGATGGAGACGAAGGTGAAGACAAAATGCTTAAATCTGCAAGGGAAGAAAAGAAAACACCTTTGGAAATAGCAGAGCATTATACAAAATTATTTTTTAAAGATTTAAAAGATTTAAACATAGAAACACCAGAAATAATATGTAAAGCAACAGACCATATTCAAGAAATGTTAGAATATGTGAAAAAACTAGTAGAAAATGGTTATGCATATGAAACATCAACAGCAATATATTTTGATGTTTCAAAATTAGACAAATACCCAATATTATCAAATCATAATGTAGAAGAACAAAAAGCAGGAGCAAGAGTAGATGTTGACCTAGAAAAAAGAAATCCATATGATTTTGCTTTATGGATAAAAGCTCCAGAAAATCATTTAATGAAATGGGAAAGCCCTTGGGGACCAAGTTATCCAGGATGGCATATAGAATGTTCTGCAATGGGAAAAAAATATCTTGGAGAACAATTTGATATTCATACAGGAGGAATTGATTTAATACCAACTCATCATGAAAATGAAATAGCACAAAGTAAAGGAGCTTGTGGTAAAATACCAGCAAATTATTGGCTACATGGAGAATATCTATTAATTAATGGTGGGAAAATGTCAAAAAGTTTAGGTAATGTTTATCTAATAAAAGATATAAAAGAAAGAGGATATGACCCAGTTGTATATAAACTATTTTGCTATTCAGCAAATTATAGAAATAAAATAAACTTTACTTGGGAAGCGATAGAATCAACTTCAAAATCTTTAGAAAGATTAAGAAAAGGTTATAAAATACATAAAGAAGGTAAAGATGAACTAAATGAAGAAGATAAAAAAAATCTATCAAATATAGAAAATGGATTTCATGAAGCAATTAATGATGATATGAATATTCCATTAGCAATGAGTTTTGTATGGTCAGCTATAAGATATGAGAAAAAATCATCAAAAATAGCAGAATTATTACTAAAGTTTGATACAGTATTAGGACTAGAAATCGAAAAAGAAGATAAAAATGAAATTCAAATTCCAGAAGAAATATTAAAATTAGTTGAAGAAAGAAATATTGCAAGAGAAGAAAAAAATTGGCAAGAATCTGATAGAATTAGGGACTTACTACAAGAAAAAGGATATGTAGTAAAAGATACAAAGGAAGGAACAAAAATATGTAAAGTTTAATGATTTATAAGTGCTAATCAAGAAAAAAGTAGTAAGAATATAAAAAACAAAGAAAGTAAGCAATAAGAAGATAAATGAAGAATAAAGAAAAAAGTAGTTAAAAATATAAAATAAAATATTAAAATTATATCTTAAAAAAAATATATAATTTTACAAATACTAAAAGTATTAAGGAGGGAAATATTATGGCAATATTATTACCAGGAGGAGCAGGATTTATAGGAAGTCATACTGCAGTAGAATTATTAAATGAAGGAAAAGAAATTATAATATTAGATAATTTTTCTAATAGTAAACCAGAGGTATTAGATGCAATAAAGAAAATAACAGGAAAAGACTTCAAGTTTTATGAAATGGATTATTTAGATAGAGAAAAATTAGAAAAAGTATTTGAAGAAAATAAAATAGATGCAGTATTAAATTTTGCAGGTTATAAAGCAGTTGGTGAATCAGTGCAAAAACCAATAGAATATTATCAAAATAATATATCAGGAGCATTAGTATTATTAGATACTATGAGAAAATATGGATGTAAGAAATTCATTTTTAGTTCTTCAGCAACAGTATATGGAGAGCCAGAAAGAATACCTTTGACAGAAGATTGTAAAACAGGAGGAACAACTAATCCATATGGTACAACTAAATTGTTTATTGAACAAATATTAAAAGACATATATGTGTCTGATAATACTTGGGATATATGTATATTAAGATATTTCAATCCAGTAGGAGCACATGAAAGTGGACTAATTGGAGAAGAGCCTCAAGGAATACCAAATAATTTAATGCCATATATCGTTAGAGTTGCTTCAGGACAATTGAAAGAATTGTCAGTATTTGGAAATAATTATGATACACCAGACGGAACAGGTGTTAGAGATTATATACATGTAGTTGATTTAGCAAAAGGTCATGTAAAGGCATTAGAGAAATTAGATAAAGAACAACAAGGATTATATATATATAATTTAGGTACAGGAACAGGATATAGTGTTTTAGATATGGTAAAAGCTTTTGAGAAAGCTACAGGAAAAAAAGTGCCATATAAAATTGCTCCAAGAAGAGCAGGTGATATAGCAACTTGTTATGCTGAGCCAACAAAAGCAAAAGAAGAGCTAAATTGGCAAGCTGAAAAAACATTAGAAGAGATGTGTAAGGATTCTTGGAATTACATAAATAAGTGCAAAAATTAAAATATAAAGGTCAGTCCAAGGTTATAAAAAATACTTTTTATAACCTTGGACTGACTCATAATTATTCTATATACACTTATTGTTTTTTCATTTTAGGCTTAGAGATTAGTGAAGCAATGTAACCAAAGAAGATAGCAGCAGCTATACCACCAGCAGCGTTTTTTATTCCTCCTGTGAAAGCACCAACTAAGCCATATTCTCTTACACCTTCAATAGCACCTTTAGCTAAGTTATAACCAAAACCTGTCAAGGGAACAGTTGCACCAGCTCCAGCGAAATCTACTAAATATTGATATATTCCAAGACCTCCTAAAATAGCACCTAAGGTAACAAAAAGAACTAGAATTTTTGCAGGTGTTAATTTAGTCTTATCTATTAGAATTTGACCAATAACACAGATTAGACCACCTACTATGAAACATTTTAG
>CAUWFY010000025.1:0-12824 GCA_963558115.1 uncultured Clostridia bacterium | reverse complement strand
GAATGGTATTAACAGGAACAGTTAGAAATGTAACAGATTTTGGTGCATTTGTAGACATAGGAGTAAAACATGATGGACTTGTGCATATATCAGAAATGAGTGATAAGTTTATAAAAAATCCATCAGAGATAGTTTCTGTTGGTGATGTTGTAAAAGTAAAGGTAATAAAAATTGATAAGGAAAGACAAAAAGTTGGGTTGTCAATGAAATGCTAAAAAGGTAAAGGCTGTCCTAGAAATATTTTATATATTCTAGGGCAGCCACTTTATTGAATATGTATAAAATTAATTATATTTCTCCTGAATTTCTTTAATTTCCTCATAATGATTCTTCAAAATATCCAAAAATACATCAGCCATTTGAGGATCAAATTGAGTACCCTTACATCTCTCAAACTCAGAAATTATAACTTCCAAAGGTAAAGAATCACGATAAGCTCTTCTTGAAGCCATAGCATCAAAACTATCAGCAATAGCAGCAATTCTTGCCAAATAAGGAATATCATTTCCAGCTAATTTTTTGGGATAGCCAGTACCATCAAATTTCTCGTGATGATATTCAACTATTGGTAGAATATCATTAAAAATAGTAGCATTTGAAAGTATATGTATACCGATATTTGGATGTTGCTTAATTTGAGAATATTCATCATCAGTTAGTCTACTATTTTTCTGTAAAATTATATCAGGAACACCAATTTTTCCAATATCGTGGAATAATCCACCTAATCTAAGATTTTCTAAATCCTTTTCAGATAATCCTAAATGCTTTCCTAACAAAACAGAAATTTCTGAAACTCTATCAGAATGACCTCTTGTATAACTATCTTTAGCTTCAACAGTATATCTTAAAGTTTGTATGCTTTCCAAGTATGAGTTTTGCAATTTTTTGTAAGTATCAGACAATTTCTCATTAATCTTTTTTATTTCATGCATTTGTTCAATAGATTTTATACCAGATTCAATAAGTAAAAGTAATTGATCAAACTTATCACTTTTTTCACAATAACCTTGAATATCTAATCTTTTAATTGTTTCAAGAGGAGGAGCTAAATCTTTATGTCCAGTAAGTAATAAAATATATAAATCTTTATTAAATTTTCTTATTTCCTCAACAACTTGGTCTCCATGAATAGGTGTCATTATAAAGTCTAAAATCATTAAATCAAAATGTTCATTTTTTACTCTTTCAATTGCCTCTAAAGGGTCAGTAACACCTATAAAATTATATCCAGACCTTTTCAAAAATATTGATAGTGAATCTACAATTCCTTCTTCATCATCAACAGCTATAATTTTATAATTATTATTTGAATTATTTATATTATTTGAATTTTGTAATCCTTTTCTCATAACACATTTTAGCCTCCTACCTGAGCTTTTTTTCATTATATAGATAAAACTTTAAAAAATCAATATTTAGATATAAAAAAGTATAAGGAAAAATTATTTATTTTGGTCTAAAGGTAATATAATATAAAATGTTGTTCCCATTCCATCTTCAGTTTCAAATTGAATATCACCATTAAAATGAGCTTTGATAGTAGAATAAGACATATATAAGCCTAAACCAGTACCATTTTTACCTTTAGTAGTAATCATTTCTTTAAATAACTTATCTTGAACTTTTTTAGGTAATCCTGAAGCATAATCTCTAACAGCAATTACTAGATTATTGTTTTTAATTTCTATAATTAAATCTATTTTTTGTTCAGGTTTACCGTTATATGCTTGAATAGCATTTGAAATCATATTGTTAATAACTTGAACAAGACTATTAATATCACCCTTTAAAGCTAGGTTTTCATCAATTTTTACACCAATATTTAAGTAAACAATAGCATTTTTTAATTCATGTTTCATTAAAATATCAACACGTTTTACCAATTCATCAATTGTAAAATAAATTGTATCTGATTCAGATAAAGTAACAGCCTGTCCTTTAACAGCAGTTATAATATCTGACATATATTCAATATAGTCTCTTACTTTAAATATTAATTCATTCATATCACTTGCAATTTCATGATGATCTTGATTATTAACTTCAGGGTCATCAATAGAAGAATCATACTCTTTTATTAAATCAGATAAACCTTCAATTGCACCTGAAATCGACATGATAGGTGTTTTTAAGTTATGCGCAATTCCACCAATTAATTGACCAAGAGAAGCCAAACGTTCACTTTCCATCAAAGTCTCTTGACTGCTATGAATTTGGTCTACATATTTTTTAGTGATTTTCTGAATCTTATTGAAAGAAGAAGTCAAATCACCAATTTCATCATTAGAAGTAATAGGTAAACTATTTGCATATACAACATTTTCAGAATTAGAAATATTTTTTAGTCCTTCTACAACATGGTCAATATCATTGCTTAAGTCTTTACCAATATAAAGAATAAAAAGACTATTAAGTGCTATTAGCAATAAAGCTATATAAATAAATGGCATTACAAAATTATTTCCAAAAACAAAATACCTTATTCCAACATAACAATCTCCTATATCTGTTTTTACTTTAATAACAGCACCTTCACGGTTTTGACCATAATATTCATAAGTATAACCTTCGGTTTTATCATAAAAATCTAAAGTATAATTAATGAAAAATGGGTTTAATTCTTCAGGAGAATAAATGACTTTACCATCATTAGCCGACATTATTAAAGTATGATCTCCTTCAGATTTGAATTCTATAGAATTTAAGATATTTTTAATTTCATCAATGCTGTAAATTCTCTCTTCGTCAAATTTTGATAATAATTCTTGTCTATAGAAGTGATAAAGTAAGCTTCCTTTTTCTTCAGTCATTAGAGAAATAGAAATTAGCAAGATTAATACAAAAGAATATAAGAAAAGTGGTAAAATTTGTATTAAAAGTTTCTTAAAAAGCTGAATTCTAATCCCATTTATATCATTATTAGTTGCATTTGCAGTTTCAATTAATTTATTTGCAAAAAATCTTTTATTTAGCATATAAGAGAAAATTGCAAAAACAGCACTAAAAGAAAATATAACTGTGGAAATTCTTAAAACTAATTCACCTTCAGTATGAAAAACAAATAATAAAATAGCAACAATTATTGCAGGAACAAAAAGTTCTAGCAAAAACATCATATAAGGATAATTAAAAGCTTTTTTTCTTATAGACTTTATATAGTCTTTTGAATTAACCTTAGAGCTTTCTTTTGACAAAGACAACCTGCTATATACAATTCTCAAAGTAGTATATAATAAAATTAGCAGAATTGAAATTAAAATAAGAAACTGAGTAGAATATTTTATTCCAACAATCTCTGATTGAAATTCATTGTCAATAGAATTTGGTGGATAATTCAAAACAAATGGTAATGTAAAATATAAAATAACAGCAATAAGTGCAAATACAAGAGTATTTGCAAATGCTAATTTTTTTTCAGTATTTATATTAAAAATATTTTTAAATTTCATCTGATGTACCTCCTAAATAATTATGTTCTTGTATGTAATTTAAAACTTTCGTCAAATATTCTAAATCAATCTTAGGCCACTCTAATTTAAAATTTTTTAAAATAGAATTAGTTTGTTCATTATGTAAGTTAACTTCATTAAAGTTATCAACATTTTTTAAATAAGCAGTTATTCCAAAATAATTTGAATTAGAATTAGATAATACTTCCTTAAACTCTTGAAGAGAAACACATTTTAGAGGAATATCTAATTTTCTTAAAATGTCAACTAAGTTAATGCAATTAATATAATTATTATTAAATAAATGATAAATGTTTAAGTTATAATCCTGGTTTTTTAATAAATGAACTATAAATTTAGCACAATAATCAACAGGAGTGAATTCAAAATTAAACTTTGATAAGACCTCTGGGAAAACTTGCAAATCTACAAAAGCTTTAAGTCTATTTAAGAAAGCATTATCTTTAAAGTTTTCTTGGAATTCACCGTCAGAGTATCTATTAGTAATAGTACCAACTCTATAAATACTAGCAGTTATATTTTCATTTTTACAAGATTCAATAATTAATTTTTCTGCCTCGAATTTACTTCTAACATAGACATTATCTTTAAACATTTGACCAATATATAAATCGTTCTCATAAAAATCAGTAGCAGGAGTATGTACTAATCCCAAACCTGATACAGACATAGTAGAAACGTAATGAAAAGGAATATTAAATTTCTTACAAAAACCTAAAATTTCTTTTGTAGAATTTACATTAGTTTTATTGAATAATTCATAATCCCCATAATGTTTTACTAAAGCTGCTGTATCTATTACACAATCTGATATATTTCCAAGTTCATTATATAAATCAGTATCTAATCCAAATGCTTCATCTAAAATATTACCATCTATGACTTTTATTCTATCCCTATATTTATTTAAATTTATATTAGGAAAGTAAAAGGCAAATTTATTTTTCAGTCTACTAATTGGATTAACATTATCTTTTTTTCTAATAACACAATTAATATTACTATTTGTATCAACTAACAATTCATATAAAATATGTATTCCTAAAAAACCAGTAGCTCCAAATAAAGTAATATTTTTAAAATCAGTAATTTTATTTTTATTTACTTTTTTAATCTCATCTATATTAGGCATTGTAGTAAAGAAAGAAGAGATATCTTCACTACAATTATCTAATAGAAAATCAGATAAATTTCTAATAGTTTTTTGTTCATAGAAATATTGAGTGTTTACATTAATTCCTTTTGAATACAAAACAGATTGTAATTTTATTAAAGTAAGGGAATCAATATAATAATCAAAAATATTTTCAGTAACACCTATTTTAGTATCTAAAACTAAAATAATAGAAAATATTTCTTGCAAGGTTTTTTCTAGCTCATTTTTAGGAGCAACATAATCTTTTGGACTATTTTTAGGTAAAGGCAAAGCAGCTCTATCAACTTTTCCATTTATAGTCAAAGGAATTGCATCTAATCTAGTAAAATGATTAGGAATCATATAACTTGGTAGTGTTTTAGATAAATAAATATCTAAATTAGGAATTTCATAATCTGACACATAATATGCAGAAAGAAGATTATGATCATTTATAGTAGTTACCACAACACAAGCATCTTTTATTAATTTATGAGAAAGTAAGCTTGACTTAATTTCTCCTAATTCAATTCGATAGCCATTTAATTTTACTTGAAAATCTGACCTTCCTAGATATTCCATAATTCCATTTTTATATAGAATTGCTAAATCACCAGTTTTATATAATTTCTTTCCATGTTCAAAAGGACTATCAATAAAACTTTCAGCAGTTTTTTGGGGATTTGTATAGCCTAAAGAAAGTGAGTCACCAGAAATATACATTTCACCAGATTTTCCTAGTGGAAGTAATTCTAAATCTTTGTTAAGAATAAGAATTTTTGTATTATTAATAGGCTTTCCAATAGGTACAGTAGTATAATTATCACTTGGGTTATATTCATAAATCATACATCCAACAGTTGCTTCAGTAGGACCATATTCATTGTAAATATGTATTTTATGATTAAACAATGAAGAAATTTTTTCACAAGCTTTTGTAGTTAAAGCTTCACCACCTAAAATAAATTTAGTTATAACACTATTACTTAAATCTAAATCTTGTAATAAGCTAAAATGTGCAGGCGTTAACTTAACTATTTGAACTTTTTTATCTTCAACTAAATCCTTAAATAATAATTGAATATTATCATTTTTATAAATATATACACAATTACCTGAACATAATGGAGTATATATAGAAGTTACTGTTAAGTCAAATGCAATAGAAGAAAATAAAGGGAAATTAGTCTCTTCATTATTCACATAAGTATCAACTGCCCAAGAAATATAATTACTCAAACTTTTATGTGATATTTTAACTCCTTTAGGCTTTCCTGTAGAACCAGAAGTATAAATCATATAACTTAAATCATTTTCTTTTAATTTAATATCAATATTAGGCTCTAGACATTTTTTTGAAAAATCATTTAAGTCAATATTAAATATATCTTTTGAAGTAATATTTTCAAAAAAATGTTTATGAGTAAGTATTAACTTAGAATTACTATTTTCTATAATATAATTAACCCTATCAATAGGATATTTTACATCAATAGGAATATAGCAAACTCCTAATTTTTGAGTAGCAATAATTGAAGCAATAAACTCAACGGAATTTTCAAAAGCTAAACAAATTGTATCTCCATATTTAACAGAATGATTTTTTAAAAAATAAGCAATATTATTAGCTATATTATTTAATTCTTCATAAGTAACACATTTTTCATTAGAAGAAACAGCAAGTTTTTTAGGATTATTTTGTAATTGTTTTTTAAACATATCATAAACAGAAATAAAATTAGCATTTGTTTCTGTTTTATTATAATCATTAAAAATAAAACTTTCTTCTTCAGGAGAAATAATTTTAATATCAGAAATTTTTTGCTCAGGATTTGAAATCATTTGCTCAAAAATATTAAATAATCTTTTATGAAGCAAATCAATATCTTCTGCATCAAATATATCTTTCTTAAAATCATAAAAAACATTAATAAGACCAGTATTATCCATATCATAAATATGAATATCTAAATTATTTACAATGCAATTATTAAACATCCACTTAGTAGAATATGAAATGTCAGAAGTCTCTTTATTATCTCTTGCATTTTGATAAGAAATAGATACATCATAAAGATTTTTTGACACATTAAATTTTTTTCTAATTGATTTAAGTAATAAGTCATAAGGGTATTTTTGATGTCTAAAAATTGAAAACTCTTGCTTTGAAACCATATTAAAAAAGTCCAAACAATTCATATTGTCATCTATATTTAAAGAAAATGGAACAGTACTAATAAACATACCTGTAGTGTGTTTTTCTTTATAATTACATCTATTAAGGACAGGAGTTCCTACAGTAGAAAAATTACTATTGTTAATTTTAGCCAAATAAATACTTAAAGCAGACATAAAAAGCACAAATAAAGAGATTTTATTGTCATCACAAAAACTTTTTATTCTTTTTGAATCTTGCTCAGAAAAGATAACATTTTTTCGTAAAGCATCATAAGAATTAGAGTAATCTTCACTTAGATATGAAAAATTCAAATTTTCAAATTGTTCTTCCCAAAATATTTTAGATTTTTCGCATTTGGAACTAACTAAATATTTTTGTTCATCATTAATAAAATCAATATAAGAATACTGATTATCTTCTATTTCAATAGACTCATTTTTTAATAGTGAAGAATAGAAAGAAACAATTTGGTTAATTAAAATACTCATTGTCCATGCATCTGAAATAATATGATGCAAATTCGCAATGAAGCCACCTGTACCATCTTGATTTTTAAATATTACAAATTGATATAAATCACTGTTTAATAAGGTGAAATGTTTAGAAATAATATCATTTTCAAGGTCATTCAAAGAATAGTTATCTGTTAAAATAACCTTTTTGACTTTAATATAAGAATAATTCTTAATAATTTGTTTTATTGCACGACCAGAGCCGAATAAGTTAATTCTAAGAGAATCATTCTTTTTAATAAATATATTAATGGCTTGTTCTAATATATCTACATCTATTTTTTCATTAATTGACAAAGTACCTGCAATGTTTGAAACACAAGTATTTTGATGAAATTGTTCTGTTAACAATATGGACCTTTGTGGATAGGTCAATTTATAGCTTACATAGTTCATAATATCACCCCGAATTTTTCTGAAATAATTATATATATAAATTATTAAAAAATCAAATAAAATTGAAGAATTTTTAATAATATTATTATAAAATAGAGGGTTTTGTAAATTGACTGTTGAAAATAGGTAATTATTATTACTTTTTTGAATTTTGAGGTATTTATTCTATTTGGGATAATTAATATATATTAGTGAGTAATATAAAAAAGTAAAATAAAATATTGTATTTTTAAATGATTTAATATAAAATAGGCATAAAGAAAGTGAGGGTGATAACCGTGGAGAAAAACGAAAGTAGAAAAGTTTATGAGTCAAGAGAAGTGAAAACATATAGAGAAATGATAGAATATTCTACAAAAAATTATGCAGAAAATATTGCATATACATATAAAAAAGATTATACAGCAAAAGAAGTAGAATATGTAGAAAAAACATATGAACAAGTAGGAAAAGATGTTAAAGCATTCTCAACATTATTATTAAATAAAAACTTAGAAGGAAAAAGAATAGTTTTAATAGGAAATAATAGATATGAATGGTGTATAACATATTTTGCAACAACAACAGGAAATATGGTAATAGTTCCAATGGACAAGGCTCTGCCAGATAATGAAATAGAAAGTCTAGTAAAAAGAAGTGAAGCAGAAGTCGCTGTATTTGATAAAAAATATGCAGAAGTGATGAAAAAAATAAAAAAAGATGATAGCACAAATCTAAATATGTTAATTTGTATGGATGAAATAGAAGATAGTGAAATAGAAAAATTTAGTGATTTACTTGAAGAAGGTACTAAATTGGTAAAAAACGGAGATAAAAAATATGATGAAGTAAAAGTGAATCCAAATGAAATGTCAATAATGTTATTTACATCAGGAACAACAAACGAACCAAAAGCAGTAATGTTATCACAAAAAAATATATGCGCAAATCTTACTGATATAGCTTGCTGGGTAAAATTATATCCAACAGATAGATTGTTATCATTTTTACCAATACACCATACATTTGAATGTACAATAACATTTTTATATGGATTTTATTCTGGTTGTACAGTTGCCTTTTGTGATGGATTAAAATATATTCAAAAGAATTTAGCTGAATATAAAATATCAATATTTGTAGCAGTTCCATTAGTTTTGGAGACAATGTATAAAAAGATAACAAAAGCAATTGAAGAAAAAGGAAAGACTAAATTAATAAATACGATGTCAAAAATCTCTAATGCATTATTGAAATGTAAAATAGATTTAAGAAAAGTATTTTTCAAACAAGTATTAGACAATTTTGGTGGAAATTTAAGATTAGTACTATATGGAGCAGCTCCAATGAATAAAGATACAATAGTAGGATTTAACAACTTAGGAATAGATTTAGTACAAGGATATGGATTAACAGAAACATCGCCAGTAATTTCAGCAGAAACAGATAAAGAAAAACGACCAGGTTCAGTAGGTTTAGTATTACCAACATTAGAAGCAAAAATTATAAATCCTGATGAAAATGGAGAAGGAGAATTAGCAGTAAAAGGTCCAAGTGTAATGATGGGATATTACAAAAATGAAGAAGAAAATAAAAAAGCTCTAAAAGATGGTTGGTTCTATACAGGAGATTATGCATATATAGATAAAGATGGATTTTTATTTATAACAGGAAGAAAAAAAGATATTATAGTATTAAAAAATGGAAAAAATGTATATCCACAAGAAATAGAATTTTTAATAAATAAATTACCATATGTAACAGAATCTTTAGTATATCAAAGAGAAAGAAGTAATACTGATACAATGCTATGTGCAAAAATAGTATATGATAAAGATATAATAAAAGATGTATTAGGAGATAAAAAAGAAGAAGAATATAAAAATATTATTTGGAATGAAATAAAAGAAATAAATAAAACATTGCCAGTTTTCAAACATATAAAAAATATAGATATAACAACAGAACCTTTTGTAAAAACAACAACGCAAAAAGTAAAAAGATATGAAGAATTAAAGAAAATTGGACAAGCGTAAGGTAAAGTTAAATAAAAAATTAAAATAAAAAGCTAAATAAATTAGTAAATATATATTGAAAAAAATAAAACAAAAATATTTAAGTGAACATTTAATAGGATATTTTAAATTAAGAAAAAGTATATCAAAAAAGAAACAAAAGTAAATTTTCAGAAGCAAAATTGAAAAAGTTACTTAGAATTATTCAAAATAAATTAAAAACTAAAAGAAATTATCTCAAAAAGGTTAGAAAACATTAAAAATGTTAATACTATTTTTGAGGTGATTTTTTTTGAGTAAAAGAGCAAAAAATAATAAAAACATAAAAAAGGTAATAATTACTTTTATAATTTCAGTATTAATATGGATTTTGCTATTTTATTTATATATTACATATAGCAAAATAGAAATAAAAGACAGTAATTATCAAGCAGAGCGAGTACAATCCACAATAAAAGAACAAACTGTGGAAAATGCAGAGGAAAACAATGAAAAAATAGCAGATGTAATAGAAGAAACAACAAAAAGTATAGTAGGAATTTCAAAATTAAAAAATACAGGAACATCTATATTTTCAAGTAGCACAGAAAATGAATTAGGATTAGGAACAGGAATTATAGTAACAGAAAATGGCTATATTTTAAGCAATGAACATGTAACAGGAAGTAAATATAGCAAATGTTTTGTTACACTAGAAAATGGAAGAAATTATGATGGAACAATAGTATGGAGTGATACAGACTTAGATCTGTCTTTAGTAAAAATAAGTGCTAATAACTTAAAATGTGTAACACTTGGAGATTCTGATAAAATAAGAGTAGGTGAAGGTGTATATGCAATAGGAAATCCAATAGGATATGAGTTTAGAAGAACAGTTACATCAGGAATAATAAGTGCAAAAAATAGAACAATAAAAATAGAAGATAAAGACAAATCCTCATATATGACAGATTTAATACAAACAGATGCAACAATAAATCCTCGGAAATAGTGGAGGGCCTTTAATTTCCCCAAATGGAGAAGTAATAGGTATAAATACAGTAAAAATATCATCAGCAGAAGGAATTGGATTTGCAATTCCAATAAATATAGTAAAACCAATTATAGAAAGTTATAAAAATACAGGGGAGTTTGAAGAAGCTAGTATAGGAATTTACGCATATGATAAAGAAGTAATACCATATTTGAATAAAACTAATAATATTAATTTAAATAAAGGAATATATGTAGCAGATATATTAAAGAGAGGTGCAGCAGATAATACAGAATTAAAAGTAGGTGATGTAATTACAAAAATAGATAATATTGAGTTAAATACGATGAATGATTTACGAAAGTATATTTATTCTAAAAAGCCAGGAGAGGAAGTTATATTGGATATAACAAGGGGGAAAATAAATAGACAAATTTCAATTAAATTAGTAAAAAAATAATATTGATATAAAAGTGGCATAGATTTATTGTTAACGGTTTAGTATAAAAAGAAAACCCCAGAAGGTAAAAAATAAAACCTTCTGGGAAAAAACATTACTTCTCAAAAGAATACAAAAGAGAAAGAGATGGAATGCCCATATTTAAGATATGACAATTTTCTAAATCTTTTAATTCTTTTTCCGAAAATTCATTGGTCGTAAGATAATTTAATGTTTTCCGGATACCATTTTCTTTGACCATGTTTTTAACTAAATTAAGCATAAATATGCCCTCCCTTTTAGAATTATAAATATATTATAACATAAATTTACATAAAATACGAATTTGTTTTTATTAAACCCAAGATATAGTATATGAAAATATAAAAAATTATATAAAATTTGAAAAAAATATAAAAATAGTACTAAAATAACATTAAAAATTATAATTTTATTAATTTTTTACTTGAAATAAATAAAAATTTCAAAATTTTATTGACAGTTATAAATTTTTGTGGTAATATTATTATGTTGTTAAGAAATGGGTCAATAGCTCAGTTGGATAGAGCACACGCCTTCTAAGCGTGGGGTCGGGAGTTCGAATCTCTCTTGGCCCACCATCTTAAAAGAAAAAACTCTAAAATAATTTTTGTTTTAGAGTTTTTTTATTGCATAGGAAACACTATGAAACTTTCCACTTTGCAACATAGCCTTTTACAAATTTTATAATAACTATATTAAACATTATTTTAATATTTTAGAATTTGACTTATCAGAAATATAATTTTTTTTCATTTTTTCCAACTCTAATACAGAAAGTTCTTTTATAGAATAGTAATCACCATTATTAACACATGAAATTATACATTTTAAAAAATTCAAATAATATTCTTCACTTATCATAATAATCCCCTTTTTAACACAAAATTTTTCCAGAATATATTTCAAAAAAATAGGTATAACTAATAGTGATACTACGAGCTTATTACAATATAACATTTTTTGACAGAAATTTCAATATTTATAACGAAGAAATGTAATGTTTTGTAAAATAATTTGTTGCATTTTTTATGTGTTTTAGCTTTAAACAATGATTGTTATACTTATAATGATACTTTTATATAGGAGGAACAACCATTATGGATTCTTTTTCAAAATCAGAAATTGATAAATTTTTTGGAAAAATAATTAAAGAATATAGATTAAAGAGTGGAATTACACAAGAAAAATTAGCAGAAGAATTAGGAATATCAATTAAATATGTTTCAAGAATGGAAAATGGAAATAGTGGAATAAAAAGACAAACTCTAATTAACTGTATGAATTTATTAGGAATTTCTCCCAATATAATATTTAGTAAATTTATGACAAATGAAGATGTTATAAATAAAATACAAATAAGTCGTAAATTAGAAAATTTATCTAAAAAACAATTAGACTTTGTTAATGGGATGATTGAACTAATAGCTAATTACGAAGAAAATATATAAATATACAACAAAAAAGAGAAAAGTACAAAAACTAAATAATTATCTTAACAAAAATTTGGATATTTTAGTTTTCGTACTTTTAATATTTTTTTCAACTATTGTTATTTATTCTTGCCAAAAAGCCTTGTAAGTTCTATATGCAGAATATACATCATACTTGCTAGTAACCTCATATGGAGCATGCATTGATAAAACAGGAACACCTAAATCAATTACATCAGCACCTTTATTTG
>CAUWFY010000024.1:0-13537 GCA_963558115.1 uncultured Clostridia bacterium | reverse complement strand
AGCATTTTTTGCAGTTAGAAGTGGAGCAAAAGTAGTACCTTGTGGAATAAAAGGTGGAAATAAAGAAAACAGAAAAGTAACTATTACATATGGTAAACCACTTGATTATAGCAAATATAAAGGAACAAAAGATAAAGAAAAATTAGAAGAAATAACAGAAGAAATAATGGATAAAATAATAGAGTTGACAAAATAATAAAATTGTTATATAATTTTATATGTAAAATAGACAAAAGACGTTTTTCAAAAAAGACTTGAAAAGCGTCTTAAGTTATGAATTTGAGAAATACTAGTAAAGATGGGAGTAATAAAAATGAATAACAAAAATATTAGAAACATAGCTATAATTGCACACGTAGACCATGGTAAAACAACATTAGTAGATGCACTATTAAGACAAAGCCATGTTTTCAGAGAAAATGAACAAATACAAGAGAGAGTAATGGACTCAAATGATATAGAAAAAGAAAGAGGAATTACAATTTTATCAAAAAATACATCTGTTATGTATAATGATATAAAAATAAATATTGTTGATACACCAGGACATGCTGACTTTGGAGGAGAAGTAGAGAGAGTTCTAAAAACAGTAGATGGGGTATTATTATTAGTAGATGCCTTTGAAGGGGCAATGCCTCAAACAAGAGAAGTTTTGAAAAAATCATTATCATTAGGACTAAAACCAATAGTTGTAATAAATAAAATAGATAGACCAGGAGCAACACCAGAAAAAGTAGTTGATCAAGTAATTGAATTATTTATAGAATTAGATGCAACAGATGAGCAACTTGAATTCCCAGTAGTATATGCTTCAGCAAAAAACGGAATTGCAAAAATGGATTTAGCAGACGAATCAGATAATTTAAATTGTTTATTTGAAACAATAGTAAATACAATAAGTGCACCAAACTGTGATGAAGAAGGACCAGCACAAATGTTAGTATCTAATATTGATTATGATGACTATGTTGGAAGAATAGCAGTTGGAAGAGTAGAAAGAGGAATTATAAAAAACGGAATGCCAGTTGCAATATGTGGAAAAGAAGATAAACTAACACAAGGAAGAATAGCAAAAGTATATACACATGTTGGATTAAATAAAGTAGAAGTTGAAGAAGGAAAAGCAGGAGATATCATAGAACTTGCAGGACTTCCAGATATAAACATAGGAGATACTATTTGTGATTTCAATAATCCAGAAAAAATACCTTTTGTAGATATTGATGAGCCAACAGTATCAATGACATTTAGTGTAAACAATGGACCATTTGCAGGAAAAGAAGGACAATTTATAACCTCAAGACATATTCGTGATAGATTATTCAAAGAATTAGAAAGAAATGTATCTTTAAGAGTAAAAGAAACAGAATCACCAGACTCTTTTGAAGTATCAGGAAGAGGAGAATTACATTTATCAGTACTAATCGAAACAATGAGAAGAGAAGGATTTGAATTATTAGTTTCAAGACCAAAAGTTATCATAAAAGAAATAGATGGTGTTAAATGTGAGCCAATAGAAGCATTAGTAGTAAATGTACCAGATGACTGTGTAGGAAATGTAATAGAAAAATTAGGTAGAAGAAAAGCTGAAATGGTAAATATGGAACCAGCAGAAGCAGGACATACTAAAATAGAATTTAGAATTCCAGCAAGAGGATTAATTGGTTACAGAACAGAATTTCTTACAGATACAAAAGGAGAAGGAACAATGAATCACATATTTGATTCATATGAACCATTTAAAGGAGATATCCAAGCTCGTGTAAGAGGTACAATAGTAGCTTTCGAAAAAGGAAAATCAGTAACCTACGGATTATACAATGCACAAGACAAAGGAGAATTATTCATAGGACCAGGTGTAGAGGTATATGAAGGAATGATAGTTGGTCTAAACTCAAGAGGAGAAGACTTAGCAATAAATGTATGTAAAGAAAAACACTTAACAAACACAAGAGCTTCAGGTTCAGATGATGCTTTACGTTTAGTTCCACCAATTCAAATGTCATTAGAAAAAGCAATAGAATTTATACAAGATGACGAATTAGTAGAAGTAACACCAAAATCATTAAGACTAAGAAAGAAAATCTTAGACACTAAAGAAAGAGAAAGAGCAAATAGAAGTAAGTAGTCAAGACAAAAGAAAATTTTTTATATACAATAACAAAATAGGTTAAGCAAAAAAGTTTAACCTATTTTAATTTATAGGGAGATTATTTTTTAGTGTAAACAAAATTTTCATTAATATAAGTGTATTCTTAGTAAAGTGGGAAAGGAATGGATTTTAAAATGAATATAGAAGAATTGAATAAAATAAAAGAAAAAGCATTAGAAGACCATATTCCAATAATAATGGATGATACATTAGAAGTTATTGAAGATTACTTAAAAGAAAAAAATGTAAAAAGAATACTAGAAATAGGAACAGCTGTTGGATATTCAGCAATATGTTTTACTAAAGTATTATCAGAAGAGGGAATAATTGATACAATAGAAAGAGATGAAGAAAGAGTAAAACAAGCTAAAATTAATATTGAAAAAGCAGAGGTAAAAGACAAAATTAATATTTATGAAGGTGATGCAGTAGAAATATTACCTACCTTGAATGAAAAATATGATGTTGTATTTATTGATGCAGCAAAAGGAAAATATCCTTTCTTTCTAAAAGAAGCACTTAGAATGATAAAAGAAAATGGAGTTATATTTGCAGATAACATTTTATATAAAGGATATGTTATGAGTGATTATAATAAACATAAACAAAGAACAGCTGTTAGAAATTTAAGAGAATATATTAAAGAAGTAAGTGAAAATCCAAATCTTGATACTGAAATTTTGGAGGTTGGAGATGGACTTGCGATAAGTAAATTAATTTAAATATGCTAAATAGTATTTATATAAAATTTAAGCAAAATAAATTAGTTTAAATTTATAAAATTTAGCAGAAATTTCATAAAAAGTTACTAAACGTTATAAATAATATAATTTGAAAAACTCTCAAGAAATGACTTGAGAGTTTTTGTCAATTAATTAAATTTGGCAGATGAGCTAAATTTAAATTAGAAAGTTTTTGAACGTTCTGTCACAAAACTTGGTTTAGAAAATCCTGAAAAGTCCTTTTCAAAATCCGGATTTTCATTAGGATAATATCCAGCAATATGAATCTTAGATTTATCAAATGCAAAAATTTCTTTGAATTTTTCGTTTCTACGATTCTTGTAATCCTTATGACTAGCTGGTCCATCTTCTGCATATTTATGTTGAGTGATAGTTCTTATTTGAATTTCAGCAAATATACGAATAGATGGATTTTCTTTTTGTACCAATTCAAAGCTTAAATGAAAAGATTGATAGCCAGATTTTTTAGGATTGGAAATATAATCTTTTCCAAGTTTATCCAATCCAGGAATAATAATTTCAGGATTAGGAAGAAGTACTTCTGGATAATCTACTGAAGAAAAATTACTATTAGTTGCATACTTATCCGGAATTGACAAGTTCACATATAAAGGAAACTCTGGTTTACTGTTTAGAATTGAGATTTTCTCAAGAATTTCTTTAACAATAAGATATTCCAAATGCAAAATTTCTTGAGATTCCTCCTCTAAAAGTATAATCCGTGAGGCAAGTAAGTCTTTTATTTCTGGCGATAATCCATCTTGAACACGTTCATAGCGTTTGTAAAATTCGCTAATACAAGACTTAAAACGTTGAGAAGTACAGAAATGAAGATTTGGATGTTTTTTATCTATTAGTCCAAAACATTCAGAACTAATTATTGACATCATCTTCATGTATACATGAGCTTTTTTGCGAATTTGTGCAGATTCCCTTAATTGTGAAGCCATTTGTAAAAGTAAGAAATCTTCTGCTCCAAAATTCATAGAGATTTTATCTGAGAAAATTTCTATTACTTCTGGTCCACTATTTCCAGAATATGAGGCTTCCCGGAATAAATTTCCAAGTTGTTTGTCTTTTGCTTTCATTTTTAAACTCCTTTCAATATTGACACCGATTAATTACATACATTTATTATATCAGAAAAAGGAAAAAAAGTAAACATAATGCAAAATAGCAGTATATTTACTTTATTTTTCATAGTTTTTAGTTTTGGTTAAATTATTTTCATCCAAACTTGGCAAATATGTTATAGTAGGTCTATCAAAAAGAATTTCATTTGCTATTCTTGAATATTCAGCATTTTCCAAAAATAATTTTTTATAATAATGTTGAACATTCTCTTTTTTAGTATATTTTTTGATATATCCATTATATACATATTTAGTATATTTAGGCAAGATATATTTTATATGTGAAATATATCTATGAACATCGCTAGAATTAGTAGATAAAGGCAAAGGATGTAATTTTCGTTTTTTGCCAGGAATTTTATCATGTATAGTTGGACCATATTTTGAAATATATTCCATAATAGATGATCTATCTTGTAATTCAGCAACCCAAGCAGGGTATAAAGAACTTTTTAAGCAAAAATGTATAGAATTATATCCATTTGAATCATTAAAATATTTTTCTCTAGAAAAATCTAAATAAATTCCTAATTTATGAAGTTCTTCTGAAGTTTCAAGAATATTATTAATAGCAAAATGTCCGGCAATCAAACCTAAAGAATTATTTAAGCTTTCTAATACTAAAAAAGCTTGATTTCTTTCATGTGATAATGAAGGATTATAAGATTTTGCTAACTTTTTATCAATTAAATCTATATCTTTTTGTATTAAATTTTTTTTATTTAATAAATTTTTAAAGTTAATACAACTATTTAAATATGTTATTTTATTATTAACAAATTCTACTTCATTATTTAATTCATCTACTAAGGTAGAATCATTTGAATTGTATAAATCTTTTTGTAGAGAAGAAAGTTTCTTTTTTAGCAATTTAACTTGTATTTTTGCTTTTTCTATAAATTCTTCATTAATATCAAAATTATTAGGTATATTTTCAATTACCAATCTCATTCCAATAATATCGTAAGTTATATATTTATTAAAATCTGAGGATAAATCTTCATTAGAAGAGTCTTTAGAAATATTAGCATAAAAACTTTTTTTAGATTTATATCTATATTTCAATTTGAAATCTGATGGTGAAAAATAATTTTCTAATTCTTTTCCTAAAGTAGAAAGAACTACATCAGTATAATTTTCATATGACTTAGATTTTAACAAATTAAAAATTGATTTGTTATAAGCTTCAAATATTGGAACTGATAAAGAATTTTTGAAAGAATTTTTTTTATTCATAATCTACTCCTATAATCTAAACTTATCATTTAATTATAGCATAAATTACCATAAAATTCAAGTTTTAAAGACCTTATTGACATAATTAGTAAAAGAATATATAATAGCTAAGTATATAAAATGTAAATAAAATAAAAAGAATTCTTGATAGA
This sequence comes from uncultured Clostridia bacterium, assembly GCA_963558115.1. Taxonomy (GTDB): domain Bacteria; phylum Bacillota; class Clostridia; order TANB77; family CAG-508; genus CAG-269. Next base: position 8,121 of record CAUWFY010000024.1, on the reverse strand, counting down.
TATGATAAGAAAAATAGTAAAACTAAATAAGTAAAGCTATTGCAGGTCTTTTTAGGTTATTTTTACTTGTTGTATACGGAAAAATCTTATGTAGGGTCAAGATAAAAGATGATTTTCCTATACAATAAGAAAAATAGGGAAGATACATAAGTAAAGTCAAATAAATATTATATTTGAGAAATATAAAAATAGTTTGAAAGAATTAATAAATTGTAATTGTGGATATATTCAAAAAGAAAGGAAGTAATTAAAAAATGAAAAAAGTAGAATTATTAGCGCCAGCAGGTTCATACGAAAAAGCAAAAATAGCATTTTTATATGGTGCAGATGCCGTATATTCTGGAACATCATCACTATCATTAAGAACAAGAGCTGATATGAAGGATGATGATTTAGAAAATACTATAAAATATGCACATAGTATAGGTAAAAAAGTATATGTAACATTAAATATTTTTGCATGGGACGATAAATATGATGAAATAATAGAAATGGCAAAAAAACTAGAGGAGTTAAAACCAGATGGAATAATTGCAGCAGATGGAGGAGTAATAGATGTTTTAAAAGAATATGCACCAAGTGTAGCCATAAATGTTAGTACACAAGCAAATATAGTAAGTTTACATTCTGCTAATTTCTGGTATAAAAATGGAGCTAAAAGAATGATAATGGCAAGAGAAATGAATAAAGAACAATTAAAATACATAATGGAAAATAAACCTGAAGGTATGGAAGTTGAAATTTTTATACATGGAGCAATATGTTTTGCATTCTCAGGAAGATGTTTTTTAAGTGACTTTTTATCATGTAGAAGTGCAAATTTAGGAGATTGTGCACAAAGTTGTAGATGGTCATATAATTTATATGCAGAAGAAAAAAATAATCCAGGAGAATTAATGCCAATAGAAACAAGTGAATATGGAACAAGTATATTTTCATCAAAAGACTTATGCTTAATAAAAGAACTTCCAGAAATAATTGACATGGGAGTAGATAGTTTAAAAATCGAAGGTAGATTGAAAACAGAATACTATTTAGCAAGTGTAATAGGAACATATAGAAATGCAATAGATGACTATGAAAAAGACCCACAAAATTATGATTATACAAAATATTTAAAAGAATTAGAAAAAGTAAAAACAAGAGGTTTAACGACATTTTATTTTAATGATAGAAATAATAAAGATATTCAAGAATATGGTGGTAGACAATATAATGAAAAATATGAATTTGGAGCAAAAGTTGTTGAATATAGAGAAGATAAATCAATAATAGAAATAAAGAATAAATTGAATGTAGGAGATACATTAGAAATAATTATACCATATCAACTAGAGCCAATTGAATTTAAAATTAATAAATTATGGGATATAGAAACAAAAGAAGAAATCGAAGCAATTAGTCCAGGAGTGAAAGGTCAACAAGTATTAATAAGTTTACCAATAAAATGTGAAAAAGATTGGATAATAAGAAGGAAAAAATGATTTTGGGGTCGGAGACAAAAATCATTATTAACCGTGAATAGGTAGTTTAAAAACTTTTCTAATTATAGAAAAGTTTTTAAATTTTTTAGATTAAAATTATTATAAAAAGAATTTAATAATAAAGAATAAACTATGTTGTATCATAAAGATAAATATGCAAAATAAAAATTTAATTGGTGATATAAAATTAGAAGAGAAAATAAAATTTAAAACTAAATTATTTTTACTTTGTTTCCAAACTAAAAAATTTTATAGGATTTCATGTACAATAAAAAAGTAAAAAGCACTTGTATATTCAAACTAATTGTGATATAAATATATATGAAAATAAAGCTAAAAGGAAGGGCGGAGTTTTTGTGGAAGAAGAATTTGAAAGAAATCAAAAGACAATATTGATAGTTGATGATGAAGAACCAATAAGAGATATATTATCTCATAATTTAATAAAAGAAGGATATAGAGTAATAGAAGCAGGAGATGGAATAACAGCATTAGAAATGGCAATAAGCGAACATCCTGATTTAGTATTACTAGATATAATGTTACCCAAATTAGATGGATTATCTGTATGTAAAAGAATAAAAAATTCAATGAATGTGCCAATATTAATGCTTACAGCTAAAGATGAAGAAATAGATAAAATTTTAGGACTAGAATTAGGTGCAGATGATTATATAACAAAACCATTTAGTATAAGGGAATTAATTGCTAGAGTAAAAGCAAATTTAAGAAAAGTTGAAATTAATACAAGTCCTAGAAATAATGAAAATGAATATATGATGACTAAGAAAAAAGATAATAGAATAGTAGTGAATGACTTGTCATTAGATTTAGATAAATTCGAAGTAAAAGTAAGAGGAGAAATCATAGATTTAACAGTAAGAGAATTTGAAGTAATAAAATTTTTAGCTATGCAACCAGGTCAAGTGGTAACAAGAGAAACCTTGCTTGAAAAAGTATGGGGATATGAATATTATGGAGATATAAGAACTGTTGATGTTACAGTAAGAAGAATTAGAGAAAAAATTGAAAAAGATACATCAACGCCTAAAATATTAATAACCAAAAGAGGAGTAGGGTATTATATAGCTTCAAAATAAGAAAAGAACGGTGTATTCTAAAATGTACAAAATTAAAAGAATTTGACATTGAAATATATAAAAGATTATTCTATAAAGATATTTATTATGGAGTAGTCTTTTTCTATATATAATAAGTAAAAGTAACTTAAAAAAATTTTCATGATAAATTTAATTATGTAGTTTAGATATTTTTCTTATTATGTATAAATAATTAAATTTTAAATTATAACTTAGAAGTAAAATAAAAATAGAAAGCTTCTGCTTTTGTCGAATTTTGCGATGAAAAGTCAAGAAATATTATAAAAACATATTGACAATAGCTTTTTTTGAGACTATACTTTGATTAAATTATATAATTTAAATCAATAGAAATTTCTATCAGTATAACTTTATTTTCATCCAAAAGTTATATTCCCCATCATTTAGTAAATAGATATCAAAAAAGGAGGTTTATATTTAGTGCACTAAAATAAAACTATGAATAGAAAATTTATATCAAAAAGTAATTATGTGCTTCATAAAGTCTTAAACTCTGAGCAAGGAGTAGAAATATTAAAAGATTTTATAGAAAGCATTTTAGAAATAAAAATAAAAGAAATATCTTTAAATCCATATTTAGAAAAAATAAAAAAGAAATTACCCGCAGAAGAAAATTTTGGAATAGCAGATGTAAGAATAAAAACAAATGAAGATGAAGAAATGAATATAGGAGTGCAGTTTATTGATGGAGAACATATATCAACAAAGATGTTACTATATTATGCACAAATTCATTTAAATCAAGTTTTATACGAAAATAGAAAAATAGCTAAAACAATTACAATAAATTTACTAGATTTTCATTATTATAAAAAGGATACATATTTTAATAGAATTATTATTGACGAAAATAATGATAAATCAGAATTAGATTTAATAGAATTAATTTCAATAGAATTACCTAAGTTTAAAGTACAAGAAGAAGGGAAAATGAATAAAAAAGAAGCATGGATAAGCTATTTTAAAGGAGAAAATATAAACTATATTATAAATAATTATGATAAAATATCTATGCTTGATAAATTATTAATTAAATATTGGGATGAGGAGGTGATTGAATAATGAATCACCTCCAAAATCAAAATATAGAAAAATTAAGAAAATTGATATATGATAATGAAGAAGAGTTTTGTAGTATATTATCAGATATAACAAAAATAGAAATAGAAAAAGTAGATTCAATAGAACTTATTAAATGTCCAGAAATAATAAAAGGCGAATTATTTTTTATTTTAAAAGTAAGAGCTAAAAGATATAGTTATGACCAAATAGAACTATATTTAAAAATAATAGATAAAAGCCAATTAGATAAAACAATAAGTTATTATTGGATTTTAATTTATGAAGAAGAATTCATAAAAGAAAAAAATATAGGCTTAAATGAAAAAACATTAAAGAATAAAATAAATATTCAAAAAATAAATGAAGAAAAATTTACAGATACATTTTTATTAGAAATAGAAAACAATAAAACAAATATATTAAAAAATGGAACAACAGTATATATTACTGAATTTAATAAATATCTTATAAATAAAGCTAAAGATTTAAAACTAAGATTAAATAAAGAGGAAGTTTTATTTATAGGAATAAAAAATAATGAAGGAATGAACAATTTTTTAGTTAAAGTCCATTCCTAATATAAAATAATTTAATTCAAAGTTTTAATTCAATAATTTTTAGTTAACTTCTGAAAAAATATATAGATAATTTGCTTTAGTAAAAGTTATTATCAATTTGAATTTATGTAAAAGTAATTCTAAATTTTAAAATTAGTGAGCCTCAGTTAATACTGGTTTTAAATTTACATTTATAACAGTACCTTCAGGAACTAATTCATTAACAGCATAATCTTGTGTAGTAATTATTCCAGAACCATAATAGCTAATATTCAAATTTTTAGACTTTAATATATTTGTAGCTTGTGAAATATTCATACCAGATAAATCAGGAACACTAACTGAATTTTCAATAGTATGACCTTCGCCATATAGCATAATTATTGAATTTTTTTGTAGACTAACACCTGGTTTTGGGGTTTGATTTGTTACTAAAGTAGAATTTTCATCTCCAGAAGAAGAAATTTTACAAGTGAATCCAGCATTAGTCAAAATCTTTTTAGCTTCTGTAACAGTTTTATTAGTTATATCTGGAACTATAATTAAATTTTGAGCAGTATTATCAGTATTACTATTATCAGAAGGAATATTTAGATAAGGAAGAATTTCTGATAGCATTTGAGATACAACAGGAGCAGCAACCATTCCGCCTTGATGTCCATATTTTTTATTTTGTGGATTATATAAAGTTAATAAAATGACAACTTGTGTATCTTCAATAGGTGAAATTGCTACAAAAGATGATACATAACCAGTAGATTCATTTCCTTCAACAGGTTCAGAAGTACCAGATTTTCCACCAATAGAATATCCAGAAACAGCAACATTTTTCCCAGTTCCATTTAATACAACAGATTCCATCATAGATTTTACTTTATCAGTTGTGCTTTTTGAAAGAACTTGTCTAACTTTAGTTGGTTCAGTATTTGTTATTGCACCAGTTTCAGAGTTTTTAATTGATTTTACAATATTAGGTTTCATAAGTACACCGTCATTAGCAACACTAGAAATAGCTGTAATTAATTGTAAAGGTGTTACTTGAAATCTTTGTCCAAAAGAATAAGTTGCAAGTTCAACAGGTCCTACTTTTTCTAAATTATGAAAAATACTACTTTGTTCGCCATATAGTCCAGAGTTAGTAGAATCAAATAATCCAAAAGCTTGATAATATTTGTATAAAGTAGGAGCTCCTATTCTTGAAGCTAATTGCATAAATGCAGGATTACAAGATTTTTCAAGAGCTTGTGTTAAAGTTAGAGAACCATGAGGATGGGCTCTATTCCAACAGTTAATAGTTCTATCTTCAACTATTTCATAGCCTTTACAGAAAAAGTCATTATTTTTATTAGGAGTTGTTATATTCTCTTCAAGAGCAACACTTGCAGTTATAATTTTAAAAGTAGAGCCTGGTTCATAACTATCAGATACAGATTTATTTGCCCACATACGGTATAAAGATTCATTTTTTTCTTCAGCAGTTAAGGAATCGTAAGTTTTAGCAAGAACTGTATTTGGAGTATAAGGTGAATTTAAATTATAATCAGGATAATTAGCCATACCAAGAATATCTCCAGTTTTAGGATTCATAACTATAACATTTCCACCATTTGCACAATCGTATTTTTCAACAGCTTGTTTAAGATATTTTTCAACAGTAGATTGAATGTTTAAATCAATAGTAAGAGTAATATCACTTCCATTTTCAGCAGAAATGTAAGTCTCTTCAGTATTTGGAATTTCATTTTGGTCACTAGCTTTATAACTTACTATTTTTCCAGGAGTTCCTTTTAAAATATTATCCCATTTAGCTTCAATTCCACTTAAACCTTGATTATCAGCGCCACAAAAACCGATTACACTAGAGGCTAAATTGTTATAAGGATAATATCTCTTTGTATCTTCATCTATATTGATGCCAACTGAAATTTTATTATCTTTCATCCAAGTTTTTAATTGCTCAACTTTATCTTTTTCAACTTTTTTGGCGATAGTTTCAACAGAAGATTTACTATTGACTTTTTCTAGAGTTTCATCATAATTTAAACTGAATATATCAGAAAGCCCTTTTGCAACAAGTTCTTTTTTTGATTTAGTTTCTTCATCATTTTTTCCAGAAATCTTAGCAGGATTTATTGTTATAGTATCAACCTGAACACTTACAGCCAAAGACTGACCTGTTGAGTCATAAATATTTCCTCTTTTGGGACTAAGAATTTGATTTATAGCTTGTTGCTGATATGCTAATTCTTTTAAGTGACTACTATCAATAAATTGTAGATAGCCTAATCTAACTAATAAAAGTACAAATATCAGTAAAACAGATATAAAAATATATTTTAGTTTTTTTGTACAAATTAGATTTGTACTATTAAAGTCTTTGTTTAAGTTTATAATATTATTAGAATTTTCTTGGCTAGAGTTAAAGTTATTTTTAACTTTATTATTAAAAGTGTCATTAAAAGTTTTTTCATTAGAATTGAATTGAGTATTATTAATTTTATTTGTTGTATTATTAATTTTAGTATTAATTTTTTTGATTTTTGATTTTTTATTATTTATATTTTTTGATTTTTGACTTTTTTTATCCATAAATCACGCCTCTTTTGTTAATTTTGCAATTATATTTTATATTAAAAATATTGAAAAAGCAATAAAAATATTAAATAAAGTATAATAAGAGCAAAAAATTGAAAAAATAAAATTGTATATATATAAAATGCTTAAATAAATAAAAAATATCATAATAAAATATACAAAATTGTATTTATTTTTTAATAGAAAAAGTTTGAAGAAAGGTATACAAAAATTCAAATATAACTTATATTATTAATACAATAAATATTAAAGAAAGAGTGATATCAATGGAAATTTTTAATAATGGTAATTATAAATATATTAGTAACTTTATTGAAAGTAAAATGTATATTTTACGAAAGAATGATGAATTTAACGAAAAATATCTTGAACAGTCAAATTTAATAGAAATATTTGATAAAACATTAGTAGGAGAACAAAAAGAAAAATTTAATATCCTTATAAAATCTTTTTATGAGACAGAAGAATATTACTTTGTACTTAGTTATTCTTTAGGCGTTAAATATGGCGAAGACTTAAAATTATTATAATTGACAAAAGTATAACTTCTAAATGAAAAAAGTTATACTTTAATTTTATTTAGAAAGGAAATATTTAATAAAATATAAAATACTTTCTTTATCTATTTTACTCAATTTTTTAAAGTCTTCATCATATATAGAAATTGATTTTTTAGTATTATCATCTAATAAATCATATAAAATGACATCAGGAGTAATTTGATAAGCATTACACAATTTTAATAAAGTATCAATACTTCCCTTTGATAAGCCTCTTTCTATTTGACTTATATGTCGAGGCTCTAATCCAGTTAAATCTGCCACTTGATTTTGAGTTAAGTTATTTTTTAATCTATATTCTTGACATACTTTACCAATATGTTTGTTTATATCTGATTTTTCCATATAATTCCCTACTTTCTATAATTATACTATAATCTTTTATATCATTTTTGGGAATGATTTTATATTTGAATAAAATCAAAAATAAAACGATAAAAATCGTAAAAAATATTTACAATAAAATATTAAAATGGTAAAATATAAAATGATAAATGTCGCATTAAATATGCAAGAAGCATAAAGAATAAAAGGATATATATATACTTATGAAAATGACATATATATGTATATAAAAGTACATAAGATTAGGGAGGAAAAAGAAAAATGCAGGGATTAGTAAAAGGAAAAAAAGGGATAACATTAATAGCACTAGTAATTACAATCATAGTGTTATTAATATTAGCTGGAGTAAGTATAGCAATGCTAACAGGAGATAATGGAATAATAACTCAAGCACAAA